>JAJFMS010001055.1 GCA_020696885.1 Armatimonadota bacterium
CCGGACATCGAGGTGGTCGGGCAGGCGTCCAACGGGAAGCAGGCGGTGGGGCTCTGCCGCAAGCTGATGCCGGACGTACTGCTCACCGATATCCGGATGCCGGACATGAACGGCATCGAAGCCACCAAGCTGATCAAGAGCGAGATGCCGAGCACCCAGGTGGTGATCCTCACGATCCACCACGACGACTCGAACGTCTTCGAGGCGATCAAAGCCGGCGCCCGGGGCTACGTCCTCAAGGAGAGCCCGCCCGAGCAGACGGTGGCGGCGGTCCGCGCCGTGGCCCGCGGGGAGGCGCTGCTGCACCCCTCCATCGCCAGCCGGGTGATCATGGAGTTCAGCCGCCTCTCAGAGCAGCACGAGGCGGACCTCCGCCTCTACACCCAGCTCACCGACCGCGAGCGCGAAGTGCTGAAGCTCCTGGCGCAGGGGAAGCGAAACAAGGAGATCGCAGAGGAGCTGTTCATCGCGGAGAAGACGGTGAAGAACCACGTGAGCAACATCCTCTGGAAGCTGGAGTGCAACGACCACACCCAGGCGGCGCTGTTCGCTTCCCGGGTGAATCTGTAAGGGCGAGATCGTCTTATGACCGTAGGCAGTTGCCTCGTGCGGCGTTCGATCACGGCGACCCGCTTCGAGAGCGGCGGACACCTTTACCGAGGGTGGAGACCGAGACCGAACGGGCCACAAAGGGCCCTGCCTACGGTTCGCACCCTGTGCCGGCCACCATGTGGTCCGGCGCTCCCCCCTTTTGCTAGTAGACCGTAGGCGGCCGCCTCGTGCGGCGTTCGATCGAGGCGACTACACCTGGTGTGCGGTGCCATTCTCGGGCATCGGTGGGCGTGGCCGAACCCGCCATCCGCCCCACGGGCATTTGGCGCCGCCTACGAGGTACCATCGGCGTGCAGGTGCCGGCCCGGTGGCTGCGAAATCTGGTCCGGGCGGTAATGGCGCCGTCCCGGAGGCGGTTTCCACGATGTATAAGAACCTGGCGCCCGGCGCCATCGGCATTAAGTGCGGCCTCATCGAGGGGCTCGACCTCGCGAAGGCTGCGGGCTTCGACGGGGCGGACCTCCATCTCGGCGAGGCCGAGCAGCTCGGGGCGGCCGCCGTAAAGGATGCGTACGCGGAGCGTGGGCTGCAGATCGGCGGATGGAGCTTCCCGGTGGCGTGGCGCGGCACCGAAGCCGACTTCACCGAGAGCCTGGAGAAACTGCCCGCGCAGGCGAAGCTGGCCGCGGAGATCGGCTGCTTCCGCACCACCACCTGGGTGCTCAGCTTCAGCGACGACCTCCCGCGCAAGGAGCACTTCGACCGGGTGCTGCGGCGGTTCCGGAAGTCGGCGGAGATCCTGAAGGACCACGGCCACCGGTTCGGGCTGGAGTTCATCGGTCCGCGCACGCTCCGCGCCGGTCACCGCCACGGGTTCATCTACACGATGGATGGCATGCTCACGCTCTGCGACGCGATCGGCACCGGGAACGTGGGGCTGTTGTTCGACGTGTGGCACTGGTACACCAGCCGCAGCACCCTGGACGACGTGCGCCAACTAACGCGCGACGACCTGGTGTACGTCCACATCAACGACGCGCCCGCCGGGGTGGACGTGCTGGACCAGGTGGACAACCGCCGCTGCCTGCCGGCCGGAACCGGCGTCATTCCGAACGGTGAACTGCTGAGGATCCTGGCGGAAGTGGGGTATGATGGTCCGGTGACCGTGGAGCCGTTCAACCAGGCACTTCGAGAAGTGGCCGAGCGGAATCCGCTGGAGGCAGCGCGGCTCACGCGCGCCAGCCTCGACACCGTGTTCGCCCAGGCGGGACTCTAGCCGGCAAGCAAACGGCGCCGCCGCTCTAACGAGGAAGGATCCGCAGGACCATGCGCCGTGCTTTGCTGCTGCTGCTCGCCATCGGCCTCACCGTGATTCCCGGCGCGGCTGCGTTCGCCCAGGACGCGGACAATGGGGAGCCGGAGGACGATGGTCTCCTTCCTCGCCGTTTCCGCGGGATGGAGTACCACCCGGTGGGCTGGACAGTCCGCGATCACCGCTTCCGGTTCACCAACCTGGTGCGCATGCAGCCAGCGGGCTTCCGGGCGGACCGGTTCAACCACTGGTTCGGGCCGACGCTGGGGCTTGGCAAAGGCTGGGAGGTGACGGCCGGCGTCACCGGCGCGGAGCGCATCGGTCCCGGCGGCTATGCCTTCTTCTACGGCGCCGGCGTCCAGAAGCAGATCCTTAACACCCACGGGCGGCTGCCGGACGTCTCCGTCGGCGTCTACGGCATGGGCGGTCCGCACGATCACCGCAGCGGCACCGCGTACCTCTCCGCCAGCCACCGCGTGTTCGGCGGCGCGGGCCGGGGCTTTGCCGTGGACCTCCACACCGGTGCCAAGTACGAGACCTATGACGGCGACGACTACGGCAGCGGCAGCGGCGTGCGCCCGTACCTGGGCATGACGGCGCCGGTGGGGCGGCGGCTGTTCCTGTCCGCGGAAGTGAGCCCGCAGCAGCCGTGGCAGGAATCGACGATGTATTCGATCTCCGCCACCGTGCGCACCTACAAGCGGCTCGGCATCACCGGCGGGGTCCGCAACAACGGCTTCGAGACGCAGCCGTTCGTGGGGATCTCGCTCTAACGCTCAAACAGGACGCTAATCCCGTGCGGAAGTCCCT
>JAJFMS010001056.1 GCA_020696885.1 Armatimonadota bacterium
GTGTCGCCTCGGGTGGGAAGAAAGAATCCCGGTTCTATTGTAGTGGAAGTAATGGAATTGTGGGGTGGTGTGCCCGGGAAACGCGGGGGGGCTGGCGCGCATAGCCGTACCGTCCGCGAGCAGTGGGTACCGCTCTGCCAGCGCTGGGAGGAAGCCCGGGCAAGGGCAACCACGGCGTCCACGGCGTGTGCCCCTACCAATGAATCGTTCGTTCGGCTGATACTGCCAGGCAGGACGTTAATCCGGTCACATCCTCCAGCGCGGCGCGACACTCCACTACCTCCGTTACTCCCCGGCGCCTCCCAGCGCCTCGCTTGACACCGTGCCTGGCAAGGCGGGAGAATACGAGGGTGCCGACAGTGCTGGTCGGCACCTGGTCTCTGCTGCTGGAGGATGACTGATGGGGATTTAGATCCGACAACCGAGCTCGCCCTCTCCCCGGACCCCTCGAACGGCACGTCCGCCACGGACACCCCTCGCCGCGAGGTTCCGGATGGTCCCGCGTACGCCGGACTGCCTCCCATCTCCGATGCCGCGCCGGCCGGTTCCCCGCCGCCCGCTTCGGACTCCCCTGCCACCCGGCGTCCCGCCCGAACACCCGACGCGACTGGAAAACCGATGAACTACCGCGACACCCTCAACCTTCCCAAAGACACCCTGCCGATGCGCGCCAACCTGCCGCAGCGGGAGCCGGAGTTCCAGCAGCTCTGGGCGCAGGCGGAAGTCTACCGCAAGTCGCTGGAGAAAGAGGCGCCGCGCGGCTCGTTCATCCTGCACGACGGCCCGCCGTACTCCAACGGCGACATCCACATGGGCCACGCGCTCAACAAGCTGCTGAAAGACTTCATCACCCGGCATCGCACCATGCAGGGCTACCAGGCGCCGTATGTGCCGGGCTGGGACAACCATGGGATGCCGATCGAGTACGCCGTGTCCCAGGCGGCGCGCCAGGCCAAAGAGGTGCTGAGCCGCGTGGAGCTGCGCCAGCGCTGCCGCGAGTACGCGGCCGGCTACATCAGCGTCCAGCGGGAGCAGTTCAAGCGCCTCGGCATCCGCGGCGAGTGGGAGAATCCTTACCTGACGATGTCGCACGACTTCGAGGCGCAGATCGTTGAGGTGTTCTCAGAGCTGGCGCTGAAGGGCTACGTCTACCGCGGGCTGAAGCCGATCCTCTGGTGCCCGTACGACGAGACCGCCCTCGCGGAAGCCGAGGTGGAGTACGAGGAGAAGACCTCGCCCTCCATCTACGTCCGCTTCCCGCTGGCGCGCGATCCCAACAACCTGCTCCCGGAAGGCGAAGAGAATTACACGATCATCTGGACCACCACGCCGTGGACCATCCCCGCCAACCTGGCCGTGGCTGTGCATCCGGATCTCCGGTACGTGCTGTTCCGCGCCAACGGCGCCAACTACCTGGTGGCCGAGGGGCTGATGGCCGCGACGGTGGAGGCCGCGGGCTTCGAGGAGTGCACGGTGCTCCGCGACTTTGCCGGGCATGAGCTGGAAGGCATGGTGTTCCGCCACCCGCTGTACGCGCTGGATCCGGTCTTCGATCGCGATTCGCCGGTAGTGCTGGCGGACTACGTGACGCTGGACGTGGGCACGGGGGTCGTCCACACCGCGCCGGGCCACGGCGAGGACGACTTCCGAACCGGGCAGAAGTACGGCCTCGCGGTGCTCAACCCGGTGGACGACCAGGGCCGCTTTACGAAGGAAGCCGGTCCGTTCCAGGGTAAGTCGATCCGGCCCGGAGAGGCGGACGGAGTGGTACTCGCGGCGCTCAGCGATGCGGGCCATCTTCTGCAGCGCAAGGCGTACAAGCACAATTACCCGCACTGCTGGCGGTGCCACGGCCCGGTGATCTTCCGGACTACGGTCCAGTGGTTCATGAACATCGACCACAACCTGCCGGACGGCTCTACGCAGCGGCAGCGGATGTTGGAGCAGATCGGCAAGGTGAACTGGATCCCGGCAGAGAGCATCAACCGGATCCAGGCGATGGCGGGCGGCAGGCCGGACTGGTGCCTCTCGCGGCAGCGCGCCTGGGGCGTGGGGATCCCGGTGTTCTACTGCGGGGAGTGCTCCGAGCCGATCATGACCGCCGACAGTCTCGCCGCCGCTGTGAAGGTGGTGCGGGAGCAGAGCGCCGACGCCTGGTACACGGTCCCGGCGGAGGAGATCCTGCCGGCGGGCTTCCAGTGCCCACACTGCGCGGCCACCGGACCGTTCACCAAGGAGACGGACGTACTGGACGTCTGGTTCGACTCCGGCTCCACCTGGAGCGCGGTGCTGGAGAGCGGGCGCTGGCCGCTGCTGCGCTTCCCGGCGGACCTGTACGTGGAAGGCTCCGATCAGCACCGCGGCTGGTTCAACAGCTCCCTCACGGTGGCCACCGGCGCTCGCGGCGTGGCCCCGTACCGGGGCGTAATCAGCCACGGGTTCGTGCTGGACGCCAACGGCGAGAAGATGTCCAAGAGCAAGGGGAACGTCATCGATCCCCTCCAGGAGATCAAGACCGGCGGCGCGGACATCCTGCGGCTCTGGGTCGCCAGCGTGGACTACTTCGACGACGTGCGCATCGGCGCGCCGATCCTGGAGCACGTCCGGAACGTCTTCCTCCGGGTGCGTAATACGCTGCGGTTCCTGGTGGGGAACCTCGCCGACTTCGACCCG
>JAJFMS010001057.1 GCA_020696885.1 Armatimonadota bacterium
TCAGGCCGCCGGGCCTTTAACGCGAGGGCGCACTGTTTCTCCAACGCTCCGGCGGACCGGTTCTGCCCAATGCGCCGCTGCAGGTCCGCCGCGGTCTTCGCCAGCGCCGTCCGAGCGGCCTGGTTGCCGATGTAGGTGCCGCGGTCCAGGAACAGCAAGTTATGGACCGTGCCCTCCACGACGACTACCGCCACGAAGAAACGTGCGTCCAGTTGATGTTTTCGGCTCTCGTCGATGATGCGGCCGGCCAGAAACCGCGCATCCGAGGCGGTGAGGGGCGGGTTGAGGCGGTGGAGGGTGTTCCCGTAGGTCAGCACAAGCTCCTGATCGGTGGGCCGGCTTCTGGTCCTGGGTTTGGCGAGCGTCGCCTTCGCCGCGGCGATCTCCTGGTTGAGCTCTGCGGCGGCGCGCTCCCTTTCGAACAGGGCGGCTTCGTCCGCCTTGACCGGGATGACCACTTCCAGCGAGCCCGCATCATCGCTTCCGGCCTTCACTACGTGGCAGAGGGCCCGAATGCCGATCCCCACGTCGAGAAATGGCCAATCAGCCGGCTTCTTATCCGGTGGCAGCGCCAACAGTACCGGCAACGCTGCACCGGTCTTGATGAGGAGGGTGGCGATGCCGTCCTTCTCGGACATCGTGGTGATGCTTCCGCGCACCTCGACCAGCTTGCCCGCGAACTGATCCGGCCTGGTCCGCACCGCCTCCACGTCCAGCCCGCGCGCGATCTTGGCCCGGGCGCGGACCTTGAAGTAGGCCTCCGCCTGGGGGGAAGCGGCGGCGAGACCGTTCGCCGCCAGGAGGAGCAACAGTAAACATGCCGCCATAGCCCGGCCGCATGGCTGAAAACGCAGGACTGGAGGTGCAGGCTTCATCAGGCTAAGGTAGGCACGCCCGGCGACTAGCCGCCGGGTTAGCAGCCAGGTTCACCGTTTCCCCGGCGGTTTCCTGGGATCTGGCGGGCCGTGGCGGCCAGCCTATCCGACCGAACGCCCCTGATGGGTTACGTGGTACCTGGACGGGGCGGACACACGCAGTTATTCAAAACGCTTTGGAGCCGCGGGGCAGAGGTGATGACGTAGGGGAGTATGGGCGTGGCAGGCGGCACCACTCCACCACTCCAGGCGGGTGGCGGCGAGGGATCGCATCGGCGCTCTCCGGCGGGGTGGGATTGAGCAGTCGGCAACGGTTACAGGCAAGAGTTCGCCACACTACCAACAACGCCTTCCCGCTAACAAAAGCACAATGCGCCGGGGTAGCAAATGGTCACCATGGAGACATAGAGAGGGTGGGAAGACCGGAGTGGTAGGGGGCATTCGGCGTGATTGCCCTGGAAACGGGGACAGCAACCGCCAGTTCGAATGTTTGCGTGAGCCAGAGTAGGCGGTTGGGTAGCAGGCCGGTCCGGTTCCGATGCAGGGATTGTGTTGACCCCACCCATAACCGGCAAATCCCCGCAACCGAACAGGCCACCGGGTATCGAATCATCATCATCCCGCTGGGACCGCCCCGTCTTCCGGAGCCCTGGCCACGACGAGGTAAGCAGCTCCGTGAGATTCCGCCCGGGCCCCCGTTTCGCGCTGGCCGCATTGCTGGCTGCTGCTGCTGCTCCGTCCGGCGCAGCCCCCCGTCCCGCCGGACCGTCCCGCCTCCCCGCTCGGCCCCCGGTTGCCGCGGCGCGGGTCCGACTGGTGGTCACTCCCGCCACCGTGCGGCTTACCGGGCGGTACACGTCCCAGGCGCTCTCGATTCGCACGGTGGCGGCGGACGGCACCGAGACCGACGTCAGCCAGCTCGCGAAGATCGCCTCCTCGTCTCCCGCCGTGCGCGTCGCACCCGGTCCGGTGGTCGCCGCGGAGCGGGACGGCAAGGGGGCGCTCGAGGTCCGCTTCGGCGGGAGCGTGCTCCGGGTGCCGGTGGAGGTCCGCGGGACGGCGGCCGTTCCCGATTACCAGTTCGAGCGCGACATCCAGCCGATCCTAACCAAGACCGGCTGTAACCAGGGCGCGTGCCACGGTAAGGCCGTCGGCCAGCATGGCTTCAAGCTCTCCCTGCTGGGTTGGGACCACGAAGGGGACTGGTCCGCCATCGCCCGGGAAGCCGGCGCCCGGCGCGTCTCCCGGTCCGACTCCGCCAACAGCCTGCTGCTGAAGAAAGCCGCCGCCATCGTGCCGCACGGCGGCGGCACGCGGCTGGACCAGCGCAGCCCGGATTTCCGGATCATTCAGCAGTGGGTCGCGGCCGGAGCGCCGTTCGGGGACCCGGAGGCGCCGGCGCTCAAGTCGATCAGCGTGTGGCCGCCCAGCCGGGTGGTGAAGCGCGGCGGCACGGACCGGCTGCTGGTGACGGCGCACTACAGCGACGGCTCGCAGCGGGACGTTACCGGCCAGGCGCTCTACACCTCCAACGACCTCTCGATGGCCACGGTGGATGAAGCCGGCGTCGTCACCGCCATCCGGGCGGGCGGCGAAGCGCCGGTGATGGTGCGCTACCAGGGCCTGGCGGACATCGCGCGGGTGGTGGTGCCCGCCCCCGCGCCGAAGACGCCGTTCCCGGTGGTGGCCGCGGACAACCTGATCGACCGCGCCATCTTCCCCAAGCTGCGCACGCTGAACATCGAGCCGTCGCGTCTCACCACGGACACGGAGTTCCTCCGCCGGGTGACCGAGGA
>JAJFMS010001058.1 GCA_020696885.1 Armatimonadota bacterium
CGGGTCACTGGCCATCGCCACCAGCGCCGGAAGGGCGGCGGGATCACCAAACTGGGACAGCGCGTAAGCAGCCCAGAACCGGACCTCCGGCTCCGGATCCCGGAGCGCCTGCGCCATCCGCTCGGTGTGGGCGTTGTTCCAACGACAGATCGAACCGAGCGCCTCCGCAGCCTGTCCCCGGACTCGGGCCGCCTCGCTCTGATCCTCTAACACTTCGAACAGCGGCTCGATCGCCCGCTCTTCATGTAGATCCCGCAGCGCCATCGCCGCGGCGTAGCGGAGTTCCTCCGTAGGACCCACCGTCAGCAGGCGGAGCAACGGTCGCACGGCCCGGCGCCCCCCAATCAGCCCCAGGTTGAAGACTGCAGCGGCAACCACATCCGGATCATTATCCCGCAGGAGCCGGAGTAAGAGTGGCACAATGCGCGGGTCACGGCGCCTTCCCTGCTGACGCGACAACTGCCAGCAGGCGTCGGCTCGCGCTTCGGTGGCGCAACCGGAGTCCGCTGCCGTGCGGAGGTGCGTCTCCAGGTCCGGAATGGCAGGCATCAGCCAGTCGCCCTTGGCTCTCGCTGCATCGCCCAGACCTGGAGGTCACCCTCGGGCAAGCGCCGCGTCCCGGCGACCTGGAAGCCCAGGCGCTGGTAAAAGCCCACCGCTCGCTCGCTGGTGGTCAGTAGGGCGCAAGCGCGTCGCCTGGTGTCCGCCTGCTGGAGTACCGGCTGCAGCAACCGGGAACCGAGCCCGTTCCCCTGGTGGGGCGGGTCCACCGCCAGGATCTGCAGCGCGAACGCGTCGGCGCGGCAGCTTCGGGTATAGAGCAGGTTCATCATCAGCCCCACCTTCATCATCCGCAAGTGCTCCGCAGGCTGGAATCGGAACTGCGCAGCCACGAAGCCGGAGCTGACCATCTCGACGGCGGAGATGGAGTTCGATCCTTTCAGCGCCCAGACCGCCGCTCCCCGCACGCCGCCGGAGGTGGTGAACGCCTGCCGGGTCCGGCATCCGTAGCGTACGAACGGTCCCAGATACAGCTCCAGGCCCACCTGCCGACGATCCGGCGAAGGAAACAGGTACCGGCCAAGCGGGTCGTCCTGGAACGCCCGCACCGAGACGGCAACGGCAGCGTCCGCCTGCGCCCCGGTGAGCGGCTCGATCTCTTTGTCGTTCCACGGTGTGCTTTCGCTCAAAGTCGCCCCATCGTTCGGAAGCCGCGAACGGCGGCGGAAGCGCGTCCCACCCCCTGCGGATCGCCTATCTTCCGCCTCTGCGGATCAATCGGCGGAGGGGCGAAGCACGTGAAACTGCTTGAACATGTAGGTCGGTGTTCCCGGCGGCCAGCCGGCTCCCTGTACGGCCTGGAGCAGGCCGGCCGAAACCTTACCATCGTAGCGGCACTCGCCTTGCACCGCTCCGGCCGCGTCCACCATGACGATGATGGAGAGGGCGTGGAAATCGAGACCGTCTACGGGCGTGGGAAGATAGTCCTTCCAAGCCTCCAGCGCAACGAACAGGGAAGCGCGGGCGTCATTCAGGCAGGCCACGTCCATCTCACCACGCAGGGCGACAGCCCCCGAGAACACGCGGTATCGTCCGAGTGTGCGCGCTGGCGCGGTTGGGGCGCACACGAGAGCCGACGCCAGCGCGGCGCCGGTGAGACGGCTCCAGTCCTCGGCGGCTTCTTGAAGTGCGGCTTCCCGCGAAGGGCCGGTACTCACCACCCCCGAGTAGAGAGCGGGAAGCGGGCGTCCATTGATGTGAAGCCCGAACCCCACACCAGCGACGTGCTGCCGCTCCATCTGGCCGGCATTCTCCAGCGTAGCTGCGATCTCAACTCGGAACGCGCCACAGGTCACCGTGCTGCCGGCCACCGTGGGCTGCTGGCCCTCGTCTCGGAACCGCTGCGCCAGCGCCTGCGCCGCCATGGCCGAAGGTGATTCCGGGGCCCGACCCATCCCGAATAACCGCATCTGCGTGTTCCTGCGAAAGTAGTCGATCCGGATCCAGCGCTATTCCCGGGCGCCTTTCACGAAGTTGCGGAGCAGCTCCTTACCCCCCTCGGTGAGCACGCTCTCCGGATGGAACTGCACGCCCTGGATGTCCAGCTCCTTGTGCCGCACGCCCATCACCTCGCCCTGGTCCGTCTCGGCGGTAATCTCCAGGCAGTCCGGCATCGTCTCCTTCCGGATCACCAGGCTGTGGTAGCGCGTGGCCTGGAACGGGTTCGGCAGCCCGGCGAAGACACCCTGGTTCCGGTGGAATACCGGCGAGGTCTTGCCGTGCATCAGCCGGCCTGCCCGCACCACTTCGCCGCCGAACGCCTGCCCGATGGACTGGTGCCCCAGGCAAACGCCCAGGATCGGCACCTTCCCGGCCATCGCCTTGATGAGCGGCACGGAGATACCGGCCTCGGTCGGCGTACAGGGGCCGGGGGAGATGATCAGGTGGTCCGGCTGCATCGCCTCCACCTCTTCCACCGTCACCTCGTCGTTGCGGTACACCCGCAGGTCTTCACCCATCTCGCCCAGGTACTGGACCAGGTTATAGGTAAAGGAGTCGTAGTTATCGATTATCACAATCATGGCAATGCTCCGTTCTGGTTCACCGCAGAGGCGCAAAGGACGCAGGGGGCCGCGGAGAGGAGTTAGCCGCAGATGAACGCAGATGGACG
>JAJFMS010001059.1 GCA_020696885.1 Armatimonadota bacterium
TCGGCTTCCCGCTTCTTCAGGTCCATCCGCTCTTTCGCCTGTGTGACCGTCAGGTGTACCCGCGCCTTCCACTGGTTCTTTTTCACCAGGTCCAGGTACTCGCGCTGGCTCTCCAGGCTCCCCCGGGAGCGTTCGAGCTCCGGTGCGATCTCGGCCGGATCTCCCGCCCGCTGGCCCATGAGCTGCGCCAGGCGAGCATCCTCGAGCTGCGCCTCCAGGTGGGAGACGCGCACCTGCGCTCGCTGGACCTCATGGTCCAGCTCCGCTACGCGCATATTGATGGCATAGAGCTTGGCGCCCAGCCGGTCGCTGTCTTTGAATTCCACGGTGCTACTCCTCGGTGGCACGCGGCTCGTCGACCTCGATCCCCTCCACGGTGGCGCCCATGGCGAGGGTCGCCCGGACCGAGTCCTCCACGAACTGCGTGATCGCTTCCTCCTGCCGCAGGGCCGCGATCTGCTTCTCCAACTGCCGGATCTTGTTCGTCAGGCTGGTGCTGACCGTCACGCCCTTATCGCGCTCGGCCTGTAGCTTCTGCAGCCGGTCCTCCAGCGTGGCGCGCCATTCGGTCAGCTCGTCCGCGCCGGGACGGTCGCCCAGGAACTCCCGCACTGCTTCGTCAGAATTCATCATCGTCACCTTCCGTTTGAATGGCCCATTATAACAGTTTCCCGCCGGGTCGTGGAGCCGCCAGGGCGGGCAGGGGAGGGTGACGGCTCGTCCCGAGTGCACCTGCATCTCCCTCGCGATCGAGGCGCGCTACGGGTGCAAAGCGCCGAACGCAGCGTACGTCATCCACTTGGTGCTGACGGTGCTCCCCAGCGAGTGGGCCGGGCGGTGGGGCCGGTCCGCCGCAACTGATAGCGACGGTTAGCGCTTCAGGCTGCGCATGGCGATCGAACCCAGGCAGCCGCCCAACACCGTCGCGCCCGCCACGATCATCCGGTATTCGTTCGGGACCGCGCCTCCGTGGCCGAGCGTTGCCGACGCCCACGCGGCGCACAGCACACCCCCGTCCAGGGCGCCGAGCAGCGCGGCCAGCATGATGCCGACCTGGCTCCGGAGGAGCGCGGAGCAAGACCTCACGATCCCTGCCCACAGCCGGACGGCGAGCAGCCCCACCAATACTCCCACGGGCACGGTAAAGGCCGCAAAATAGAGGGTGATCGGCACGACGGGTCGCCCATTGAGCCCCCAGCCCACCGCCAGTGCGAGCCCGATCAATCCGCCGCGCCACCCGCCGTAGCGCCACTCTGGGGCGGTCCAGCAGGCTCTCTCGTGTTGGGTAGACATCGGGGATCGGCTCCACCTACGCCGGGGATCGGATCAATCAGAGACACCACTGTAGACGCATATCCGTGGTGTGCGGTTGGGCGCCGGCGCGGCCTGCTTGCTGTCGAAGTTGCTGCGCCACGTGTAAACTCTAACACCTTGCCCACGCAGGGCAACCCCGACGCCCGGATCCGGGAAGGCCCTTTAGGGGATACTCCCGAAATAGATTCGGAGCGGCCGATAATGAGCAGTAGGTCGGGCGTGGGTCCGCAGGAAGGATTGAGGATGCATCGAGTGCGTTGGAGCCTGGTCTTGCTGGCGACCCTCTCCGTGGGGGGCGGTCCGGCGCGTGCGCAGGACGCCGGGGATGCGGAGTTCACCGCCGCGGTGCAGCTAAGCATGCAGCGGAAGTACGCGGAGGCGGCGCCCGCCCTGGAGAAGTTCCTCGCCGCGTTCCCGAAGAGCTCCAAGGTCCTCCAGGCGCGCCTCGTGCTGGGCGAGTCGCTGCTGGCGCTCGAAAAGCCGGAACTGGCGGTCAAGTCGTACGACGCGGTGCTCGCGGAGAAGCCGGCGCCGGACGTGAAGGCGGAGGCGCTCCTCGGGCTCGCGAAGTCGCGTATCGCGCTCAAGCAGGACCCGCAGGCCCTCATCCCGCTCACCGAGCTGTTCGACATGACGACGCAGGACCCGCGCCTCGGCCCGGTGGCCAGTGTGATGCTGGGCGACCTGCTGGTGCGCCAGGGGAAGCTGCTGGAAGCCGTGAAGGCGTTCGAGCGCGCCGGCAAGTGGCCGGCGCACCCGGAAGCGCCGCGAGCCTACTACATGATCGGGGAGTGCTACCGGCTCGCCGGCAACTTCCAGGAAGCGGCGATCACCCTGCGGAATGTCTCGCAGAAGTACTGGCGCGCGCCGTTTGCGGCCCAGGCCGGCCTCAGCTCCGGCGACGCCTTCTTCGCGCTCCGCAAGCTGGACGAGGCGGAAGTGGAATACCGGCGGGTGCTGAAGGAGTACTTGGACAGCCCCGCGGCGCCGCGCGCGCAGATGGCGCTGGGGAAGATCGCCTTCACTCGCGGTAACTTCGGCAACGCGCGCCAGGCCTATCAAGCCGCTGGTCTCGTCTTCGCCGCGGCGGGGATCGGGCCGGAGGCGGAGCTCCGGATGGCGGACTGCTACCTGGCGGAGCAGAACGTGCCGGAGGCGCGCACGCGGTACCAGAAGCTGATCGCCTCCGTGGACCGCAAGATCGCCGGGGAAGCCTGGTACACCCTGGCGCAGACCTACCAGCGCGAGGGACAGCTCGGGAAGGCCGCGGAGGCGTTCCAGAAACTGGGCGGGGACCGCACCACCGGAAGCTGGGCGCACCTGGGCCGGCTGCGGCTGGCCGAGATCCGCTCCG
>JAJFMS010001060.1 GCA_020696885.1 Armatimonadota bacterium
GGGCTCGGCCAGGCCGATCTCCACACCCTGCGAATTGACTAGCTGTCGGAACGCCGTGATCAACTGCCGCGTGATCGGTCCGGGCCGGCCATCCGCGATCTGTCGATCATCCACCCGCACTACCGGAATGACCTCGGCGCCGGTGCCCGTGAGGAAGATCTCCGTGGCCCCGTAAACCGTAGTCATCGTGAACACTCGCTCCTCGGCCGGGATTCCCAGCTGGCGAGCCAGCTCCAGCACGCAGTTCCGAGTGATCCCTTCCAGGATACCAACGTACGTCGGCGGTGTAACCAGAGTTCCGCCCGTCACCACAAAGATGTTGTCGCCGGTCGCCTCTGCAACATACCCGTCCAGGTTCAGCATCAGGCCTTCCCCTACCGGGACCTCGCCGCCCGCGCGGGCCGCCCGGTTGACCTCGATCTTCGCCAGGATGTTGTTCAGGTAGTTGAGCGACTTGATGTTCGGGTCCAGCGCTGCCGGCGAGTTGCGCCGGGTAGCAGTGGTGATCACGGCCATCCCATTGTCATACATCGACTGCGGATACATGGTCAGCTTATCGGCGATGATGACCACTGTCGCGTTGCCGTGACAGTTCCGCGGATCGATGCCCAGATCGCCCGGCCCGCGCGACACCACTACCCGCAGGTAGCCGTTCGCCAGGTTGTTCCGGCGGCAGGTCTCCAGCACCGCCTCCCGCATCTCGCCTTCGGTGCACGGGATGTTCAGCATGATCGCCTTAGCGGACCGGTAGAGGCGCTCCACATGCTCGTCCAGCCGGAAGACGCGCCCGTTGTACGCCCGGATCCCCTCGAAGACGCCGTCTCCGTACAGGAAGCCATGATCGAAGACCGAAATCTTCGCCTCGTCCTTCGGCAGATACTGGCCGTCGAGGTATATAACCGGGCTCATGCAAGCGACTCCTGAGACTCGTTTAGAATGGCTTGAGTATAACACGCACCTGAGGCCAAGACAAGCGCGGGCGGGCGGTCTGACGCCTGTACGGAGGGGGGACGGGCCCCACCCCGGCCTCCGGCTACTCGGCCCGACGGGCACCCGCCACCCGCGGTGGAGAGGGGCCGTGTGGCATTAGGATGGCGATGCTTGGCGGGAGACCCCACCCCGGCCTTCGGCCACCCCTCCCCACCTTCAGTGGAGAGGGGCCGAGCGCAAGGGGAGGGAGATGCTTGGCGGAGGCTAGGTGGGCGGGTTAGAAGATCCCGGCCCGGATTACGTCCTTCAGGTTGAGCACCCCTACCGGCCGGCCGGACTCGTCCAGCACCGGCAGCTCGCCGCAGGGTGGGTGCTGCTCCATAATCTGGAGAGCTTCCGTTACCAGGCGGTCCGGCCCGATGGAGCGGGGCCGGGCATTGAGCGATCCGGCGATCGGGTGGGCGAGGGCATCCGCCTCGCGCAGCAGCAGCCGGCGGATGTCCCCGTCCGTGAGCAGCCCGGCGAAGAGCCCCTCCGGGTCCACGGCGAAGACGCAGCCGGACTGGGCGCGGGTGATGGTGAACAGCGCATCCCGCACCGATGCGTCGGGGGCGCACAGGGCCATCCGGTCTCCGGTCCGCATCAAGTCGGAGACGCGCAGCAGGAGGCGGCGGCCCAGCGAGCCAGCGGGGTGGAAAACGGCGTAGTCCTCGCGGGAGAAGCGCCGCGCCTGCATCGCGGCCACGGCCAGGCCGTCCATCAGCGCCAGCATCACCGTGGTGGAGGTGGTCGGCGCCAGGTTGAGCGGGCACGCTTCCCGGTCCACGGAGACGTCCAGCGTAATTTCGGAGTTCTCGGCCAGCGTCGAGCGCAGGTTCCCGGTGACCGCGACGAGCCGCACCCCTAGCCGCCTCAGGGCCGGCAGGATCGCCAGGATCTCGTCCGTCTCTCCGCTGTACGAGAGGGCGATCACCACGTCTCGACCGGTCACCATGCCCAGGTCGCCGTGCACCCCTTCGGCGGGATGGAGGTAGAACGCGGGCGTCCCGGTGCTGGCCAGGGTGGCGGCGCCCTTGCGGGCCACGGCGCCGGATTTCCCGATTCCGGTTACGACCACCCGCCCCTCGCACGCCAGCAGCAGCTCGGCCGCGTCCGTGAACTCCCGGCCCAGCCGTGCGGCAAGCGCCAGGACCGCCTCCGCCTCCAGGCGCAGTACCTGGAGGCCCGCTTCCAGCAGTTCGTCGTGTTGGGGGTTGCTGTCCGCCATCTCCAGCTATCCCGGCAGCCCGACGGCATCGCGGACCCGCGCGATCTGCTCCAACAACTGCACGGCCTCCTGGATTCCCAACTGCGCCGCCGCGTCGCTCCTGGCGGAGGGCGGATCCGGATGGACTTCCAGGAACAGCGCGTCGATTCCCACGGCGGTGGCCGCTCGCGCCAGGTGCGGCGCGAACTCCCGGGTGGCGCCGGACTGGCTCCCCTGCCCGCTGGGCTGCTGCAGGCTGTGCGTGACGTCGTAGCAAACCGGGTGACCCAACGCCCGCATCTGCGGCAGGCTGCGGAAGTCCACCACCAGGGTGTTGTAGCCGAAGCTGGCGCCGCGCTCCGTAAGCAGGATCCGGTCGCAGCCGCCTTCGCGCAGCTTGCCGACCACCTGCTTCATGTCCCAGGGCGCCATAAACTGTCCCTTCTTCACGTTCACCGCCCGGCCGGTGGCGGCGGCAGCGGCCAGGAGGT
>JAJFMS010001061.1 GCA_020696885.1 Armatimonadota bacterium
CCTCCGGCTGGACCGGCGCGGCGGGCGCCACGTGGTGCTCGTCACCGACGTCGAGACCGACGCCGTTCCACTGCACCAGGCGCTGGCGGCACGAGGCGCCGCCGCCACGCTGTGGGTACAGCAGGAGGGGGGAGAAGCGCGCGCCGTCGGCGGCGCCGCACGCTTCCCGGCTACCGTCTTCGAGCAGGTGCATCCCGCCATGGGCGACCGGGTGCGCGCGCACGCCGTCACCGCCCTGGGCGAGGTCTCGGGGCGGCACGTGTGGGACCTGTACGCCGGGATCGGCGAGACCACGGCGGTGCTGGCGGGTGCAGGCGCGTCGGTGGAGAGCGTCGAGTCGGACCCGCGGGCCGTCGAGGAGGCGGAGGCGCGCGGCCCGGCCGCGGCACGCCACGTGGGGCGGGTGGAGCGCATGGTCGGTCGGCTCCGCGCGCCCGACTTGGTCGTCACCAACCCGCCTCGTACCGGCATGGACGAACGGGTCACGGCCGCGCTCGCGGCGGCGGCGCCTACCCGGATCGTCTACATCTCCTGTGACCCCGCCACGCTCGCGCGCGACCTGTCCCGGCTCCCCGGATACCGCCTGGGCTCCACCCTGGCGTTCGACCTCTTCCCCCAGACCGCGCACGTGGAGACCGTGGCCGTGCTCGACCGGGCGTCATGAGGTACCTGGTGACCGTGGCGGGGCGGGAGATCGAGGTGGAGGTGGATGGCGACCAGGTGGCCGTCGCCGGCGTCGTGCGAACCGCCACCCTGAGGCCCATCTCCGGCACGCCTTCCCGCCAGCTGCTGGTGGACGGCCGGCCTACCGTGCTCTCACTGCGGAGCACCGGCCGCGGGCAGTGGACCCTTGCGGTAGCCGGCGACCGGTGGGACACCGAGGTGGTGGACGAGCGGACCCGGCACATACGGAGCCTCACCGCGGGCTCGACGGTGGGCAGGGGACCGACGACCTTGCGGGCGCCCATGCCCGGGCTGGTGGTCCGGGTGCTGGTCGAGGTGGGACAGGAGGTTGCGGCGGGTACCGGAGTGGTGGTGCTTGAGGCCATGAAGATGGAGAACGAGCTGAAGGCGCCCGCGTCAGGTGTCGTGGGAGCCGTCAAAGTCGGGCCGGGGGAGCCGGTAGAGAAGGGGCAGGTGCTGGTCGAGCTTCGAGACCGTGCCACGTCCCCTTGACCCTGCCCCTGGGCGCTGGCTATCTTGTGAGTCTGTTTCGGTTTGAGGCACTCTCGTTTGTTCCGACCACCTGAACGGCAGCGCGCATGAAGACCTACACGGCCACGCCCGAAGACATCACCCACGAGTGGCATCTCGTGGATGCCACCGGCGTGCCGCTCGGCCGGCTGGCCAGCGTCGTGGCCCAGCTGATCCGGGGCAAGCACAAGCCCACCTACACGCCGCACATGGACGGCGGCGACTTCGTCATCGTGGTGAACGCCTCGAAGGTGCGGCTCACCGGCCGGAAGGAGGAGAACAAGACCTACTTCTCCCACACCGGCTACATGGGCCACGAGCGCCATACCGCCGCGCGCGACATGCTGGCGAAGCACCCGGACCGGGTCATCGAGAAGGCGGTCTTCGGCATGCTGCCCAAGACCTCGCTCGCGCGGCAGAAGCTGCGCGGCAAGCTGAAGGTCTACGCCGGCGGGGAGCACCCGCACGCGGCGCAGCAACCCAGGCCGTTCTCCGTCACTCCCTCGAAGGCGAGCGCATGACCGCTGCACCCGAATTCCGCTGGCAGGCCGTCGGCCGGCGCAAGACCAGCGTGGCCAGGGTCTACCTGACCCCGGGCACCGGCAAGTGGGACATCAACGGCCGCACGCTGGGCGATTATTTCCCCCGTCCCTCCCTGGTACAGCACATCCAGCAGTCCTTCACCGCCACCGATACGCTCGGTGCCTTCGACGTGCGGGCGCACGTGGACGGCGGCGGGCAGGCCGGGCAGGCCGGCGCGCTCCGGCTCGCGATCGCCCGGGCACTGGTGGAGGCGGACGGGCAGCACCGGACCAAGCTCCGCGCCGCGGGCCTGCTGACCCGTGACCCGCGCGCCGTCGAGCGGAAGAAGCCGGGACGCCCCGGCGCCCGAAAGCGCTTCCAGTTCTCGAAGCGCTGATATGTCATCCCGAGCGAAGCGAGGGATCTTGCCGGTCCGGAAGAGATCCCTCGCTTCACTCGGGATGACAGCACAGGCCGGGCCTTTCGGCTCAGCCAAATTCTCACATCGGTGGATCCCACGCCTGGTGCCCCTGCGGGGGTTGGCGTGGGAGACGAAGCCGGTGGACGAGCCAACCACCCGAATGGAAGGAAGCCGTACCCGCATGGCACAGCCGCAATTGCAGGACCTGCTCGAGGCCGGAGTCCACTTCGGTCACCAGACCCGCCGCTGGAACCCGAAGATGCGCCGGTTCATCTTCGCCGAGCGTTCCGGCATCTACATCATCGATCTCCAGAAGACCCTCCGTCAGATCCAGAAGGCCCAGGAGCTGCTCCGCAGCGTGGTCCTCAAGGGCGACGGGGTCCTCTTCGTCTGCACCAAGAAGCAGCTCAAGGCCATCGTCCAGGCCGAGGCCCAGACCGCCGGGGCCTTCTACGTCACCGAGCGCTGGCTCGGCGGCATGCTCACCAACTTCCAGACCCTGAAGAAGCAGATCCGCCGCCTCCGGGAG
>JAJFMS010001062.1 GCA_020696885.1 Armatimonadota bacterium
TGGGATAGATGTAGGCGACGGCTCCCGCCCCGGGGAGCCCTAGCGAGCGGAAGTCAATGGCGACGATCGAAGAAGTCCGGCAGCAGATCGAGCGGACCCTTGAGCAGTCTTGCAACCTCGAGGCCGAGCTAAAGCACCGGGAGAGCGACCGCTTCCGGGTGTGCATCTTCGGCTCCGCCCGCACCCGGCCGGACGACCCGGTGTATCACACCGTCTATCGCATGTCCCGGATGCTTTCCGAGCTAAACATCGACGTGGTGACCGGGGGAGGCCCCGGCCTCATGGAAGCGGCGAACCTGGCGGTGCGGGATGCGCACAACGGCGTCAGCCAGTCCATCGGGCTCACCATCCACCTGCCCCGCTCGCAGGAGCTGGCCAACAAGCACCTGGACATCAAGAGTGAGCACAAGCGCTTCTCCAGCCGCCTGGACGAGTTCATGCGACTCTCCCACGTGGTCATCGTGGCTCCGGGTGGTATCGGGACGCTGCTGGAGCTGATGTACGTGTGGCAGTTGATCCAGGTGGGGTTGATCGAGCCGCGGGCCGTGATCTTGCTGGACCGCTCCCTGTGGGGCGGACTGTTGGCGTGGATGAAGGAGCAGATGCTCGGGCGGCGTCTCGTCTCCCCGCAGGACTTCGACTGGCTCTACTGCGTCGATACGCCGGAAGAGGCGCTGCCGTACGTGCGCGCGGAGCTGGAGAAGTTCCAAGCGCAGCAGGAAGCGAAGCCGGAAGGGGCCAAGCCTGCAGCGGAAGCGTCACGGATGCTCGCGGAGCTGGATCGCCAGCAGGTTCCGGCGGCGGACATTGAATCCGCCGCGGCAAGCTCCTAGCCCGGTTTTCCGTGCCGGCGCCCGTTTCCGCCGCGTTCTTTCGGCCCGCCAGGTGCCGAATCCGGTGCTTAGTAGCCTGTGCTCTGCGGGCAGGCAGCCCTGCGCGCGGCTGCGGAGATCATTCACGCGTACTTTGCGTATACTTATTGCTGAAGGCCACGCTGCTCAGTGAATTGTGTGCCGTTGCCCGGTCTTGACGCGCGCCG
Source organism: Armatimonadota bacterium (assembly GCA_020696885.1). The sequence continues at coordinate 1,040 of JAJFMS010001062.1, forward strand.
GGTGGTCGCAGTCCATCGCTATTTGAGTCGGCGTCACTTACAGTGCCACAGGTGGAGAGCCAAATGCCCGCGCAACGAATGCTGATCATCGAAGACGACCCGGACACGCAGCAGATGCTGACCATGATCCTGCGGTCGGAAGGCTACGACGTGCTGACGGCCGGGAATGGCCCTCTGGGATTGGAGCTCCTCCGAAAGATGGGGCCGGACCTGGTGCTCCTGGACTGGATGCTTCCGGGTATGGAAGGGATCGACGTTTGCCGGAAAGCGCGCGAATTTAGCAGCGTCCCGATCATCATGCTTACCGCCAAGACGGCGGCGTCGGACAAAGTAGCGGGCCTGGACACGGGCGCCGACGACTACCTGGCGAAGCCGTTCGAGCCCGAAGAGCTGCTTGCCCGCATCCGCGCCCAGCTACGCCGCTCCACCATGGCTGGAGACGGGCTGCAGCGGGACAAGCCGGTGCAGGTAGGCGATCTCCGCCTGGAGCCAGCCAGCCACGAAGTGTGGCTTCGCGGCCAGCAGGTCACGCTTACCCGGCTGGAGTTCAACCTGCTGTACTGCATGGCCCAGCGCGCGGGGAAGGTGCTCACGCGCGAAGACATTTTGCGGTTGGTGTGGGGCGAGAACGAGGCGATCGACCTCCGTGGCATCGACGCCCATATCCGCCGACTGCGTGCCAAGGTCGAGGATGACGCCGACGATCCCAAGCGGATCCTGACGGTGCATGGTGTCGGCTACAAGATGGCAACGGTGTAGCTTCGCGCTACTCGCCCGGTCGCAAGTCGTTTCGCAACCATAAATCAAGCCGGAGTCAACGGCGAGCGACCGGGCTGTGCGCTATCATCGTTGCAACCAGTCGAGCAGATCTCACTGTTAAGAAGTCCTGGGTCCCCTTCAATGTCGTGGAGCGGCTAGTGGCAATGATGAGGCGCGGTCTGTGGTGTGGGCTGCTCGTCGCCGCGGTCGCGGGAGGCGCCGGCCCGGTCCTCGGCCAGGACATGGCCCTGCGCATTCCGCCGCCGCCGACCGTGCAGTCGCTCACCGGCGCGTTCCGGGTGCAGTGGCAGGACCTCCCCCCTGGCGCCGTCGAGCAGCGACTGATGTCGTTCGCCTGGTACTACGCCACCAAGGCGGACGGCTCCGACAAGGTGCGCGTGACCACCTCCGTCCGCGACGATTTCAGCAACTTCCGCGCCAACTGGACCTGCCCGGGCCCGTTCCCGTTTGACTGGAGTTTGGGCAAGCACCCAAAGAAGGGGACCTGGCTCAACGGTGCGAAGGGCGCCTCCCCGCTCTTCTCCAACAACGCGATCGCCGCGAACTCGGTAGTGAGCGTCAAAGTGAGACCGGCCCTCGGCAAGCAGGAGTGGGGCGTGGATCTGCGGGTGCAGAAGGCCAACCAGGGTATCCAGTTCCGGGCCGACGGGATCAGGATGCGCATCCTTGAGTCCGACAACTTTCTGGATGGCTTCAACGTACCGACGGCGCCGGCGTGGTACTGGTACGAGTTCGGCCTGCAGAATAAGAAGGGCAACGACGTGGAGATCCGGGTGCGGGTGTTCAACGAGGAGCGCACGGCGCTGCTCGCGAGCTACTGCAAAACCCACCGGCTCACGAAGAACG
>JAJFMS010001063.1 GCA_020696885.1 Armatimonadota bacterium
GAGTATTGGGAGTGGTGCCCTTACGGGCGATTGGCGCATCGCTGCCGCACCTGCAGGCCATCACTCCGCCCTCCGTCCACGGGGAGTTATGGATTGCGGCCGAATGGCCGCACCTGCAGCCCAATACTCCTCTACTCCAACACTCCATTACTCCGCACGGAGCGACCGGCACCCGCCCGGTGAGCTGCACGTCACATCGGCACGTCATCCTAACAATGCCTCCAACTGCGCGGCACGGTGCGCGTAGGTGTGCTCCGCCAGCACCCGCCGCAGGCCCGCCTCCCCGATGGAACGGGCGCGCTCCGGGGTGAGGGTGCGCACGTGCTCGGCCACCTCGTTACCGCTCCGGGCGACCAGCACCTCGCGCTCAGGTTCCAGGAACTGCTCCACGCCCTCCCACCAGTCCGTGATGAGGCACGCGCCCGCGCCGGCCGCCTCGAACACCCGCGTGGCGGGCGAGAAGCCGTAGCGCGCCATGCTCTCCCGTGAGATGTTCAGGACCGCCAGCGGCGTACAGTTGAAGGCGTTGTGGTCCCGGGTGTACACGTGCCCGAGGTACCCCACGTTGGGCGGTACCGGCTTGTCGCCCCAGCCGCTGCCGCCCAGCAGGAACCGGCGCTCCGGCACCTCCGCCGCGGCACGCAGGAAGAACTCTTCCACCCGCGCCTCCCGGTCCGGCAGGCGGTTCCCGAGAAACCCCAGGGCGCCCTCGAAGCGCGGGTCCGGCGGCACGGGGTGGTGGGTGTCCGGATCCACCGCGTTGTAGACCGGAATGCACTCCCGGGCGCCCAGTCCTCTGTAAGCGCTCGTCACCGGGACCCCGCCGCCGTAGGTGAGCACCAGGTCGTAGCGCGGGACGAGCGCCCGGAACGGGTCAGCCGGGTTCTGGTGAACACGATCCAGCGTGGCCGGCGCGTCGACGTCCCAGAACGCCACCCGCGTCCCGGGACGCTGGAGCTCCAGCACGCCGGCTTCCAGCAGCTCGTCGAAGACGCCGACGCCGCTGGCCTTGACCACCAGGTCCGCGCCGCGGGCTTCGTGCAGCATCCGCCGGGCGTCGTCCTCATCGGTGCCGGAGTAGACCACCACCCGCGCCCAATCCGGGTCCGGAATGTCGCGGTTCTGCTGGCGGTCGTAGGCATCGGGTTCGTAGAAGGTCACCTGGTGGCCGCGCTCGTGTAGGGCGCGGATGATGCCGCGGTAATAGGTGGCCGCGCCGTTCCAGTAGGCGGAGACCAGGCTGGAGCCGAAGAAAGCGATGTTCATAGAGCTAACCTTCGTTCGTCACGGCCGCAGCCGCGGCCACGGGGAGCACCGCCGCCGGGACACGTGACGGCGCGACGGGCTTGTAGCGGCGCGGCCGGGGCGGCGCGGTGAGCTCCGCATAGACCTGCAGCAGCTCATCCACCCGCTGCTTGCAGGTGTGGCGCTTCATAATCGTGTCGCGGGCGTGCTCAGACAGGCGCCGGCGGAGCGCCTCGTCCCCCAGCACGGCGTGGAGCTGCCGGCGCATCTCATTACCGTTGCGCGCCACCAGGAAGTCCTTGCCGGGCGTGAACAGGCCTTCCTGGTCCGGCCACGGCGCGGAGACCAGCGGGATCCCGCACGCCATCGCCTCGAACGGCCGGATAGTGGGGATCCCGGGGAGACTCTGCACATACGGGCGACGGGGGACGTGGACCGTCACCCGAAAACGGCCGAAAACCTCCGGCACCCGGTAATTGGGCAACCAGCCGCCATACTCGATGCCGGCGGCGTCCAGCGCCTGCCGCGCTTCGTCCGGGTAGCGGACGCCATAGACCCGGGCCTTCAGGCCGAGCTCTCGCACCGGATCCAGCAGGAACTCGTGCAGCTCTTCCGTGCGCTCGCCGTCTCCCCAGTTGCCGATCCAGACCAGGTCGCCTTCGTGCTCGCCCGGGGTGGGCCGGAAGACCCGCGTATCCGCCGCTTCGTGCCAGGTCCAGGCTCGCCGCACCCGCCGCTGCTCCAGATAGAGGTCACGGATGATCCGCCCGAACGCGAGGACGCCGTCGTAGTGCGACAGGTCATACGCTGCCATGCTGGCGCTGTCCGTCACGATCCGGTGGTGCGTGTCGTGGAACAGGAGTCGGTAGCTACCCACTGCCGCGCGGTGCGCGCCGATCCGGCGGACCAGCTCATGCTCGTTCCACTCGTGGACGATCACCAGGTCCGCGCCCGCCAGCGCCGTGTCCAGGTCCAGCGTCGCCAGGTCGTACCGGGTCGTTCGCAGTGCCGGGTAGGCGCGCTGGAACGCCAGCAGCGGCTCCTCCCCATGCTCCGCCACCAGGTTCCGGACGCTCCAGGCGTCCCGGGGCTCCCAGACGGCTACCTGGTGGCCGCGGGACTGTAACTCACTGACGAGGCCGCGTAAGAAGTGGGCGTTGCCGTGGTTCCAGTCCGAAAGGAGCGAGTGGTAGAACAATGCGATCCGCAACGGGTTTCCTCCAGTTGAATTCCTTCCGGGCTCCCGCACCCGGCCAGTGCCCGGTAAACCTCCCGATAAGCCGCCGCCATCGGCTCCGGGGTAAACAACAGCGCTCGCTCCCGTGCGCGAGCCCCCAGCTCCGCGCGCAGTCCAGGGTCTGCGATGAGGCGCCGGATCGCGGCTTCCAGCGCGGCGGCGCCCGCGCACGGCACGAACAG
>JAJFMS010001064.1 GCA_020696885.1 Armatimonadota bacterium
CCCCCGCCACGCCTCCATCTCACACCACTCCCGCGGTGCGGACCGGGGCGGCGCCTGCGCGCCCCGTCCTACTGGTGATGGTGCATCCACGCTGCCCCTGCTCTCGTCCGACCATCGATGAGCTCGCGCGGGTAATGGCCTCAGCGCGGGATTCGCTGGAGGCGCGGATCTACTTCTACCAACCAGCCGGCTCCTCGAATGGCTGGGCTCGTACCGATCTCTGGCGCAGCGCCTCGGACATCCCCGGCGTGCAGGTGATCGTGGATGAGGACGGCCGGATGGCCCGGGACCTCGGGGCCGCCACTTCCGGACAGGCGCTGCTTTACGGTGCCGAGGGCCAACTACTGTTTAGCGGCGGCCTTACGGATTCCCGGGGCCACTCCGGTGAGAGCGTAGGCGGCCGTGCCGTCCTCTCCTTTCTCTCCAACCCGCGGGCGGCCCTGGTGACCACTCCGGTTTATGGCTGCTCGCTGCTCGGCCCGGCCCGCACGGTCGCACCTGTGTCAGGGAGCGATGGAGGATAGTCCGATGAAGATGGCGGCGACCGAGGAGACGGCGGGACTTGCGGCAACTCTGTTCGAGGAGCACCAGCAGTCGGTCTACCGGCGAACAGACCGGATCTTCCTGTTCCTCATGCCGCTCCAGTGGCTGGCGGCCATTGCTCTGGCGCTCTGGACTTCACCCCTTACGTGGTCCGGAGGAGTCAGTGCGGTCCACCCCCATGTCTGGACGGCGCTATTGCTGGGCGGCACTGTCACCATCTTCCCGGTGATGCTGGCCCTGACCCAGCCCGGTGGAACCACGACCCGGCACGTGATTGCGGTGGGGCAGATGCTGATGTCGGCACTCCTCATTCACCTGAATGCCGGCAGAATCGAAACGCATTTCCATGTCTTCGGCTCGCTGGCATTCCTGGCGTTCTACCGGGATTGGCGGGTGGTGATCACCGCTTCCGTGGTGGTGGCCGCCGATCACTTCTTGCGCGGGCTGTTCCTGCCGCTGTCCGTTTACGGCACCGTCACGGGCGCGTCATGGCGTTGGCTGGAGCACGCGGGCTGGGTGGTCTTCGAAGATGTCTTCCTGATCATCTCCATTGTTCAGAGCACGAGCGCCGCAGAACGGCAGGTGCACCTGGAGATCTCCAACGAGCTGATCGAGACCGCCGTGGCCGAGCGTACCGCGGAGCTGGAAGCCAGTAAAGCTGCGGCCGAAGCTGCGAATCAGGCCAAGAGCGACTTCCTGGCCGGCATGAGCCACGAGTTACGCACTCCGCTCAACGCCATCTTCGGATTCTCGGAGCTGCTCTCGGAGCAGATTTTCGGACCGCTTAACGAGCGCCAGCAAGAATACAGCCAGAACATCCTGACGAGTGGCCGGCACCTGCTCCAGCTCATCAATGACATTTTGGACCTGGCGAAGGTAGAAGCCGGTCGCATGGAACTGGAGTTGGCGGAACTCCACGTCTCGCAGGCACTGCACGACGTTGAGACGATTGGGCAAGCGCTGGCCGGCGCCAAGGGGCTGGAGATCCGTACGGAAGTGGCCCCGGGCTGCCCGCCTCTGGTCGCCGATCCGGCGAAGCTCCGGCAGATCTTATTCAACTTGCTGAGCAACGCCGTCAAGTTCACTCCCGCGGGTGGACGGGTCACCATCGCCGCCGCCTTCCTGCCGGAAGCCGAGGCCGAAGGCAACGGAACGCCGAACGGCCAGATCCGGATCTCGGTGCAGGATACCGGTATCGGGATGAGCCTGGAAGACCAGGGGCGAATCTTCGCGGACTTCGTACAGGTGGACGCCTCCCTGTCCCGGCGGCACGAGGGCACCGGCCTGGGTCTCGCCATGACCCGGAAGCTCGTGGAACTGCATGGCGGACAGATCTCGGTGGAAAGTGAAGGCGAGGGGCGCGGCAGCACGTTCACGATCCTACTCCCTGTAGGCCGCAGCGCGGTCCGGCAGCAAGTCGCCGCAGGGACGGAGCCGCCGCCGCCCGCTCCGCCGCCAAGCCACCAGGGGGGCTCCGCGCAGCGCGTCCTGCTGGTCGAAGACGATCCTGCGGCGCGTGAGTTGCTCTGTCAATACCTGAGCAGCGCCGGATTTGAGGTGGCGCAGGCGTCTGACGGAGAGCAGGCCCTCCGGTTGGCGCGAACCCTGGTTCCCCATATCATCGTGTTGGACATCATGCTGCCGCAAATCGATGGGTGGCATGTCCTGGCGGAACTGAAGTCTGATCCGCAGACGCGCGATATTCCGATCGTGATTGTCTCGGTCACCGAGGACCGCAAGGTGGGAATGGCCCTGGGAGCAGCAGAATGGCTGGTGAAGCCGGTGGATCGACATCGCTTGCTGGATGCGATCCGCCGCGCCGCGCCGGCAACGGGAAAGCCCGGCGGAACCATACTGGTGGTAGACGACGACCCCGCCTCTTTACGGTTTGTCACGTCGCTCCTGGAGTCACAGGGCTATGGAGTCTTGCAGGCTACAGGTGGACAGGCCGGGATCGACATGGCGATCGAAAAGCTGCCACAGGGCATCATTCTGGACCTGATGATGCCGGAAGTGACCGGATTTGACGTGGTCCGAAAGTTACAGGAGCATCCGGTAGCCAGGGACATTCCGGTCTTCATCTATACGGCCAAGGACCTCACGGCGGAAGACCGACTGT
>JAJFMS010000065.1 GCA_020696885.1 Armatimonadota bacterium
GCGTTCGATTCGATCGCTACTTCGAACACCACGCCATGCACCGGTTCACGGGCAGCGGCCTTCTTCTTGGCGTCATCGGCAGCAGCAGCGGGGCGCGGAGCATTTGCAGCAACGGTTCCCGCTAGCAGCAGGCCGACCAGGGTAGCTGCGATCTTCCAATTGGATCTCTTGAGTATCATCTCGTTCGGTTCCAAAGCCTACGACAGGGTTCATTGGCATGCAGACCAGCAGGTTAGAGCAGGTAAGATTGGTAGCCAAACGAGCTCATTTTTGTCGTAGCCACCAACGGCAGGGCGCCTGCATGGTTTCAGCACAATCCAACAGGGGTACGCCGACGCCCGCTCTCGATTTAACCTTCGGAACCGTAGAATTGCCGCAGAGTCGCCGCTACGCGAGGAGGGGACGAATGGGAGGGGACGAATGGGAGGGGAAGGACAGCCGGTGCGATTCCCTGGAAACCAGGGCGGTGCTGGCGCGTGCGAAGCCGTACCGTTCCTGCGAATCGATAGGGGACGTTCGGAGTGCCCGGGCCACGCCGCCCACCGAAGGCGCGGCACAAGCGGCAAGCCCTGACATCGAGCTGCGAGACAGGGGCAGCGCCCGCGTTCGTCCAATAGGGTTGCTATCGGAGGCCCCGGAGTACGGGGCCTCCCAGTTTTTAGGAGCAAACAACCTATGAAGTCACGACTGAACCTCGCCGGCATCGTCGCTATTGTTGCCGTCGCCAGCGCCTCCCTGGGCGCCATCGCCGCCCGCACCGCCGAGAACGGCAGCCCGTCCATCGCGAAAGACAGCCGCTTTTTCGAGATGCGCACCTACACCGCCGCACCGGGCAAGCTGGAGGCACTCCACGCCCGCTTCCGCGACCACACCAATCCCCTCTTCAAGAAGCACGGGATGACCCTGGTCGGCTACTGGGTGCCTACGGATAAAGAGAAAGGCGCCGAGAACACGCTGGTCTACATCCTCGGCTACCCCAGCCGCGAGGCCCGCGAGAAGTCGTGGCAGGGCTTCGTCAACGACCCCGAGTGGAAAACGGCCCGCGCCGCTTCCGAGGTAAACGGCAAGCTGGTGGACAAGGTGGACGCCGTCTACCTGAACGCCACCGACTACTCCCCGATCAAGTAGCGCCCTGGGAGTTAGACACAGAGGGACACAGAGGGACACAGATTTAGACAGAAGAGACACTGAGGAACCGGGATACTGGTGTGGCCGCGCCTTCTTGACCATCTCTCTGTGTCTCTTCTGTCTAAATCTGTGTCCCTCTGTGTCTAACTCTCCCAACCATGCCCTCCCCCGCTGCATTCCCATCTCGGATGAAGTCTCATCCGGGGGAGTCGGCAATGCGGAGTTGGGCGCTGTTTCTGCTGATCGTGCTGCCGGGGCTGGCGGCGATCTTCGTCTCCGGCTATTACCTGTTCAGCGACTGGGCGGCGCTGAACGCGGCATTCGCGCGGTTCGAGCGGCTCGCGGCCGGCGGCGCGGACCTCCGCGCGCTGACCATCGCTCAGACCAACGACCAGGTCTACCGGATCAACTGCTTCGCGGACGGGGTCGGGGTGATGCTCGGGGCGATCCTGGCTGCCATCGGCATCCACGGGCTCTGCGTGATGCCGCGAAACCCCGGCCCGGCTCCGGGACCGCCTTCACCGATCGCACGCACCGGCGCACTCCTGGGGGTGCTGGCGAGCCTGGCGGCGACCCTCGTCCTCTGCGGCTACCTGATCGAGCGCGTCGGCAGCACGAACGCACTCCGCCAGGCGATTGTGCGCGGCGACGCCCGAGAGGTCAAAGCCCAGCTCGACAGCGGCGCGGACGTCAACGACGCCTTCTGGTGGCGCTCCCGCCCCCTCCGCCTCGCCCGCCGCGCCTCCGGCGGCCCCGGACAACCGCAGATCGTCCGCATGCTGGAATCAGCCGGAGCGCGAGAGTAACCAGGCGTGGCCTAGCCGCCCAGGCGTACTCCCTCTAAAGCGGCTCCCCTCTGCGCTGATCTCTGTCTAAATCTGTGTCCCTCTGTGTCCAACGGCCTATCCCCGGCTTTCTCTCACTGCGTTGATCTCTGTCTAAATCTGTGTCCCTCTGTGTCTAACGGCCGACTCCCGTCCTCTTGTTTGCCTGCGGCCATGCGTCTATCTCAGGTACACTGAAGTCAGCGTGTCCGGCTCGAACCGGGACCCGTCCCCACCGGCACTATCCATGCGCGATGGTCCACTTTCCGATACTTCCGGCGTTCACCCCATGACACCCCGCACCCTTCCCCACCTCCTCGCGGTCATCGTCGCGGTGCTCGCCGCCGCCGGGCTCTACGGCTATGCCTTCTCCGCGGAGCTGCCGGTGGGCGGGCTCCGCGGGCGGCTGATCGCGTCCGACACCAAGCAGCCCCTGGCGGGGATCACCCTGGTGATCCGCCCGGGGGTGCCGAAGGACGGGATGGACACGCTGGACGCGAAGACGGACAAAGACGGCTACTTCGTGGTCCCGCGGCGGCCCGCCGGCAACTACGAGCTCACGCCGCACACGTCGGCGTATAAGTCCCGCTCCGTGAAGACCGCCGTGCTCGAAGGGAAGGTCGCCACCGCGGACCTCAAGCTGGACCCCGGCTCGCCTTACCTCAACCTCAACATCCACCAGCACGCCTTCCTTCCCGGCGACAACCCTCGTGTGGCGGTTAACGGCTTCCGGCAGGGAGAGCAGGTCAAGATCCGCATCCTCACGGTGGACGCGGAGACGATGCTCCACGAGGACAGCAGCAAGCTTCGAGAGCTGCTCACGCCGATCTCCACCTCCACCGCGCGCGGGGCGAGCCTCCTCCACGGGGGGAAGATCCAGCTGCTGCGGACCATCGAGCACCGGATCGCGAAGCGAGACGCGGAAGGCGTGTTCTACGACTTCGAGCACCTGGGCACGCTCAGCCCGGGCATCTACCTGCTCCAGGCCGAGGGGGACGGCAACTCCGCCGTTGGCTGGCTCATGGTCACGGACCTCGCGCTCATCACCAAGTCCGCCGAGGGTCAGGCGCGGCTGTTCACCGTAGATCTGCGCACCGGCGTTCCGGTCCCCGCCGCCCGCGTGGTCGTCTACCAGCAGCGGAACGTGCTGAAGGAGCTGCGCACGGACGCCAACGGACGCGCGGAGTTCAACACCAATTACGCGAATTCGGACGGCATCTCGGCGATCGCCCGGCGCGGGGAGTCGGTCGCGTTCATGAACTTCCGTCCGTTCGGCAGTGCCTGGTATGGGGAAGACGGCAAGCCGGAGCAATATCGCGTGTTCACCTACACGGAGCGGCCGGTCTATCGCCCCGGGCACCACGTGATGTTCAAGGGCGTGGTCCGCAAGCTTGAGCGGGAAGGCTACTCCATCCCGGCGCCCCGCACCGTGGGTATCGAGGTCAAGGACCAGCAGGAGACGGCGATCTATCGCGGCCAGGCCTCCATGAACACGCACGGCTCGTTCGCTGGGGAGTTCGATCTCTCATCCGCCGCCGCGGCCGGAAGCTACACCATCACCGCGAAGCTCGGCGACGAGGAGCATTCGGAGATGTTCGTGGTGGCCTCCTACCGGAAGCCGGAGTGGCGCGTGGAGGTGACCTCACCCAAGAAGAGCTACGTTCGCGGGGACCAGGTCGATGCCACCGTCAGCGCGCAGTACTACTACGGCGCCCCGGTGAGCAACGCGCGGGTGGAATACACCATCGTCCGCTCCCAGTACTGGTCCTACGGCGACGAGGACTCCGAGTACCTCTACGGCGAGATGGACCATTCCGAGGGGATCTACGGTGAGGTGGTGGAGAACGGCGAGGCCCGCACCGATGCGGAAGGCATCGCCCACATCCGCTTCTCCAGCAAGGCGGGCGACCCCACCGAGGTCAGCGACTTCGAGTACACCGTCCAGGCCACGGTCATCGACCTCAGCGAGCGCACCGCTTCCGGCGACCTCACGGTCCGCGTCAGCGCCGGCCAGTATCGCCTGGAAGCCACGCCTTCCCGTTACATGGCGCCGCCCGGCGAGCAGGTGACGATTGCGGCGAAGCTGCAGGACCTGGACCAGAAGCCCGTGCCCAACGTCCCGGTGGAGGTGAAGGCCACCCTCTACCTCTGGGACCGCAGCGGCAGCCACGAAAAGGTGCTCGCCGCCTCCACTGTTTCCACCGATGCCAAGGGCCAGTTGAGCTTCCCGGTCACGCTCTCGGACACCGGCTCGGTGACGGTGCGGCTCTCCGCCCGTGACCCGCGCGGCAACCGCGTGGAGGCAACCACCGACATCTGGGTCACTTCCTACGAAGGCGGAGACTACGGCGGCACGCTGCCCAGCATCTCCATGGTGCCGGACCGGAAGGAGTACCGGATCGGGGACACGGCACAGATCCTGATCAACGTGGAGCACCCCGGCGCCACCGCACTCGTAGCCGCGGAGTCGGTCCGCGTTCTGGAGCTGAAGCAGGTGCGCCTCGCGAAGAAGTCGACCGTGGTTCACTTCCCAATCCGCGAGGGCTACGATCCGAACTTCTTCGTCACCGCCTGCTTCGTGCGCGACCGCGAGTTCATCACCAACCAGGTGCTCATCCGCGTGAACCCCGAGAACCACCGGCTGAACGTCACCATCGAGAGCGACCGCGCCGACTACCACCCCGGCGACACCGCCACCTTCAAGATCCGCACCACTACCGCTGCCGGCGGCAAGCCGGTGCCGGCGGAAGTCTCGTTCGGCGTGGTCGACGAGGCGGTCTACGCCATCCAGGAAGAGCCCTCCCGCGGGCTGTGGGAAGCATTCTATCCCCGACGGGAGAACCAGGTCCTCACGGAGTTCTCCTTCCCGCAGATCTACCTGGGCGACGCCGACAAGGACGGCCCGCAGATCGCGGTCCGCAAGAAGTTCCCGGACACCGCCTTCTGGGACCCGTTCGTGCGCACGGACAGCTCCGGCCGCGCCACCGTGCGTGTTACGCTTCCGGACTCCCTCACGAGCTGGCGAGCCACCGCGGTCGCCGAGACCGATCGCACGCAGATCGGCAAGAAGACCCTGAACGTGCGCGTGGCCAAGGAGCTGACCCTCCGCCTCCAGACCCCCCGCTCGATCACCGAAGGCGACACCCTCAACGTCTCCGCCATCGCCCACAACTACACGAAGTCCGCGCAGGACGTGCCGATCGAGCTGGCCGTGCGCGGGGTCGAGCTACTCGGCAAGGCCCGGCAAACCGTCCACCTGGCGCCGGAAGAGGCCAAGCGCGTGGACTGGGAGATCAAAGCCACCACCCCCGGGGATGCCGTCTTCACCGCCACCGCCCGCGCCGGCGCTTTCACGGACGGGCTGGAGCTCACCGTTCCGGTCCGCGCCTTCGCGCGGCAGGACGTGGATTACCGCTCCGGCGCCGTCACCGAGACAGAGGTGACCGAAGAGCTGGAGCTGGACCCGGCCGCCGCCCGCGGCACGCTGGAGATCCGCACGTCTCCCAGCCTCGCCGGCACCATCCTCGGCTCGCTGGATTACCTGGCCACTTTCCCCTACGGCTGCGTGGAGCAGACGATGAGCGGCTTCCTCCCGGACGTGGTGCTTAGCCAGTCCCTCCGCGACCTCCACCTGGACCGGCCGAAGCTGGCGAAATCGCTGCCTGAGATGACCACGGCCGGACTGCTCCGCCTCTACGGCATGCAGAACGAAAGCGGCGGCTGGGGCTGGTGGCAGTATGATCAGCCCGACGCGTGGATGACCGCCTACGTGATGTTCGGCCTGGACCTGGCCCACCGCAACGGGATGGAGCTCAACCCACGCGTGCGGGAGAACGGGCTCTCCGCGCTGAAGCAGATCGCCGAGGAGGAGAAGCTGCGCCCCGATGACGCGATGTTCGTGGCCTATGTCCTGGCCCTGAACGGCGCAAACCCGGAAGCATCCAAGCTGCTCCAGCGGTTCGAGAAGCAGGTCGGGAAGCTGCAGCGGCGCTCCCAGGGCTACCGCATCCTGGCGCTGGTGACCCTCGGCGGCTCCCAGAACCGCGAGCAGGCCACTGCGGCGATGGACTACCTCTGGAGCGTGGTCGAGGAAGCTGGCGGCCAGTACCACTGGTCGGAGCCTCGCGGCAAACAGTGGACGCACGTGCCGCAGGATGTGGAGAGCACGGCCCTGGTGCTCAAGGCCGCCCTCGCACTGGACGCGAACGACAGCCGGCTCCCGGGGATCGTCCGGTGGCTCCTGGTGCGGCGGCGGGGCGGTCACTGGGTCTCCACCCGGGACACCGCGTGGATCCTCCTGGCGCTCACGGACTACCTCCGCCTGAGCGGGGAGCTCCGGCCGGACTACCAGCTCACCGTGGCGCTTAACGACCGCGAGCTCCGCAGCGAGACGATCCGGCCCACGGACGCCCTGCGGGAAGAGGAAGTCATCCGGATCCCGCTCTCCGAGCTGAAGGGCCAGAACCGCGTTCGGATTCGCCGGGAAGGCGCCTCGGGCAGCCTCTACTACTCGGTGCGCCTGACCCAGGAGATCCGCACGGCCACCTTCGCGCCCGAGAGCACGGTTCCAGGACTGTCTCTGAAGCGCGAGTACTTCGTGCTGACCAACGGCCGCGACGCCAACGGGCAGATCGTCACCTTGCCGAGTGCCAAACCGGTCACGCGCTTCCGCGTGGGCGACCGCATCCTCGTCCGGCTCACCATTACCAGCTCGCAAGCGCTGGAATACCTCATGATCGAAGACCCGCTCCCGGCCGGCTGCGAGGTGCAGGACCGCGGCGAGATCCCGTTCCCGGAGTGGGACTACTGGTGGTCGAACATGGAAGTGCGCGATGACCGCGTCGCCTTCTTCACGCGGGACTACGGCGCCGAGGAAAAGCAAGCGGTGCTGGAGTACTACCTGCGGCCGGAGCACTCCGGGAAGATCCAATCGCTCCCCACGGTGCTGGAGGACATGTACAACCCCGCCGTGCGCGCCACCACCGCCGAGTCTCGCCTGGAGATCGGTCGATGACCCGCTCCCAGCGGCTGCTGATCGGCGGAGTGTACCTCTCCCTCGCCGTGGCCGTGGGGTGGGGCGCGCTCGCCTCCCGGAAGCGGGAGGTGGTGCTGGCCCGCTACGTCTCCGGGATGAAGGACCGCACCCCCAACCAGGTCCACAACGTCCGGCTGGCCGCCCGCACCATCAACGGGCGCTGGCTCCGGCCCGGGGAGGTCTTCTCCTTCAACCGGACCGTCGGCTCCTGGTCCAGCGAGAGCGGGTTCAAGCGCGCGCCGGTGAGCTACGATGGAGAGCTGGTGCCGAGTTGGGGCGGCGGTGTCTGCCAGGCCAGCACCACCCTCTACAACGCGGCGGTGCTTTCCGGGCTCACGGTCCTGGAGCGGCACCGCCACCGCTGGGTGGCGCGATATGTCGCCCCGGGCCGCGACGCGGCCGGGGCCTACCCGAACATCGATCTCCGCTTCCGGAACGACAATGCCTGGCCGGTGCGACTCGAGGCGGAGGTGCGCGGCGACCTGATCGAGTTCCGCGTGCTGGCGGATCGCCGCCCGCCGGACCGCTACGATTTCCGGCAGCGCGTGGAGACGGTCACGGAGCCGATGCTCGTGCGCCAGCCATGGCGAGAAGGACTGCCGCTGCGGCGCGTGCGGAACCCCGGCAAGCGCGGCTACCGGGTGCTGACCTACCGCGTCCGCCTCCACGATGGCGAAGAGGTGTCCCGCAGCCTCCTCTCTGACGACGCCTATCCGGCGATGAACCGGCTGGTCCTCACCGAAAACCGATAGCGCCCGGTTACTGCACTTCGGCGAGGATCGAAGGTAAGATGCGAGATGGGTGGCGGAGAGGTCAGTCACCGGGACCAGGAGAGGGTGAACACGATGGCGCTAGCAACATTCGGAGCCGGGTGCTTCTGGGGCGTGGAAGAAGCGTTCCGCACGCTGGAGGGCGTGACCGGAACCGCCGTCGGGTACGAAGGCGGCCGGCTGGAGAACCCCACCTACGAGCAGGTCTGCACGGACCGCACCGGCCACGCAGAGGTGGTGCAGGTAGAGTACGACCCCGAGCGCATCAGCTACAACGCGCTGCTCGACATCTTCTGGGCCAACCACGACCCCACCCAGCTCAACCGGCAGGGGCCGGACTTCGGCAGCCAGTACCGGACCGTGGTGTTCTACCACACGCCGGAGCAGCAAGCCGAAGCGGAGGCTTCCAAAGCCAGGCAGGAGGCATCCGGCCGCTTCCGGCGCCCGATCGTCACCCAGATCGTCCCGGCCGAGACCTTCTACCCCGCCGAAGACTACCATCAGCAGTACCTGGCGAAGCGGGGCCGCCGGAGCTGTCACATTTAGTGTGGGGGTATGGGAGTATGGGAGCATGGGAGAGAAAGGCGCCGCCCACACGCCCACACGTCCACACGTCCACACGCCTGATCACCTATCCATGAATTCGACCCTACGCCGCACGCCCCTCGCCCTGCTTCCGCTGCTGCTCCTGGCCGGACCCGCCTCCGCCGTCCTTCCGGCGCCCAAGGCTCCGCCCGGGTTCAACGTGCACCTCGTAACGCTGACCTCGACCACGCGATTCTGGCGCGGCGGCGCCCCGAAGCGCGACACGGTGGAAGCCCTCGCGCGCGACGCCCGCGAGCGCGGGGTCACGGTGACGTTCGTCGACCTGCGCAAGCCCGCGAACTCGGACGACCGGAGCGGCAAGGGCGGTCGCCTCGCCCCCACGGAGGAGCAGGCGCTCGCCGAGAAGCACGGCCTCCGCTACGAGGCGATCAGCGCCCTCGACCGCCAGCTCCCGGACCGCCTGGAGGCGGCGCTCAAGCGCGGCGATATCTACATGCACTGCATGTACGGCGTCAACCGCACCGGCTTCGCCGCCGCCCGCTACGCCGTCGCCACCGGCACCAAACCCTCCACCACCAGCCTCGGCAAACGAGACTGGAAGCAGGGCGAAGCCTTCCAGCGCCGCCTCCAACCCTCGAAAAGCGCGAACGACGAAGCTCGAAGTACCAACGGGAAGCCGCACCGGTAGCGCCTTCGTGACGGCCGCTATCCCCCGTCAGTTCGAGTTGGCTGCGGCCGGTGTGCGTGGAGTCGGCGTCTCCAGGCGCCGAGGGTAAGCCGTGCGCCAACCACACCTGGTAAACCAGCGCGACACCTCCGCCGAACAACCGTCAGAATCCTGAACACCTGAACACCTGAACACCTGAACACCTGAACACCTGAACACCTGAACACCTGAACACCTGAACACCTGAACACCTGAACACCTGAA
>JAJFMS010000066.1 GCA_020696885.1 Armatimonadota bacterium
CGCAGGTCCGTGAAGCGAGCGCCAATCTCGAACGACTGGTACTCTTTCTGCTCCGGATTGCTGAACTGCGACGGGTTGGTCATCCCCAGGCGGAACGGGCTGGTCGCGATCCGGACCGAGCCTTCCTTCTCCGGGACGGCGAGTGTGGCGTGGTGCCCCAGCGGCGTCCTACCGGCAAAGCCCTCGATCAGATGGCGACTGTAGACCACATTCTCGCCCTCCACCAGGGAGAGCTGCTTGGAGACCTTGCCGGACCGCGCGTTGGTCTCCAGGTTCAGCGTGAGGGTAGTGATCGCCCCTTCCTTTTTGGTCCCGCCGTAGTACCAATGCGCTCCGGCGGTCTCGCCGTGAGGCGGGTGGTTCTCCCCCTGGTAGGCTTCGCCGTTGCCCCCGAACGGCAGGCAGAAAAAGTCGCCGCGGAGTGAGCGCAGCACCGGCACGTCCAGCTTCAGCTTCTCGTCCTGCCAGGGGCTGATGTGGTAGGGCTGCACCGGTTGGCGGCTGCCGCGGAAGAAGGTGACGGGCGCCATGTGCCCGCCCTGCCGCGTCACCGCCAGCTCCACCTCATTGGAGCGCAACCGCCAGGACGGCTGGGAGCGGATCGTCTGCAGCACCTCCTCGCCGGCGGCTAGTGCGGCGCCGGCCGTAAGGCCAACGGCCAGCAGAACAGGGATCTCAGGGCGAGGCATGGGTGTCTCCTGGAGCAACAAAGGGGGCCGGGCGCATCCCCTTTGCCGGTTCGCGCGAGGGATGCTGCTTCCCTGCCTGGGTGATCCCGGGTTCCTGCGTATCTCCGCACTGCGGAGCGCCAGCTCAGGAGCGCGCTGCCAAAGCTACGGGCTGCTGTTCGAGCCGCTCCAGCGCCATCCCCGCCGTCTCTGCGAGGAGCTCGAGCACCTGGAGGTGATGATCCGTGAGCACATGGTAGGCCGCCGTATATACGGCCAGCACCCCCAGCACCTGCCCGCCCACCTTGATGGCAGCGCCGGCTGCCGCGGAGAGCTCAACCGTCTCCTCCGGCCCGAACCGGCGAGCGATATCGCCCGCGGCGGAGACGTTGAGCCGGGAGCGGCCGTCCCGGGCGATCCAGCCGGCCATGCCCTCGCCGTTCGCGATGGTCAGGCCGAGGAGACGCTCCCGGTGGGGGCCGCCCACCTGCACCGCCAGCAGATCGCCGGCGCCATTTTCGCGGTACACCACCCCCGCGTCCGCCGGGAACAACTCCAGGCAAGCGTTCCCGAGAGCCGAGGCAAGCGCGTGCTCACTCGCTGCCGCCCCGACGCGCTGTACGGCCGCCGCGACGGCGGCTGGGTCCACCGCAGCGCCGTTCTCTACCACCGCCAGCAGATCGGCCGGCGAGGTCGGAGGTAGGGCTCGTTCCAACGCCTCGATCTCAGCCCGGAGCGCCGGCAGCAGTACCACGAACCGCTCTACCACCGCGGGGTCAAACTGCTTCCCAGCCCCTTCCTGCAGAATCCGCAACGCGTCGTCATCCCGCAGCGCCCGTCGATAGGGCCGGTCCGAGGTCAGGGCGTCGAATACATCCACTGCGGCGATGATCCGCCCACCCAGGGGGATCGCCTCGCCCGCGATGCCGGCAGGGTAGCCCAGGCCGTCCCAACGCTCATGGTGGGTGCGGACCACGTCTACCACCGGGAACGGGAACGGCACCGGCGCCAGGATCCGCACCCCCAGCGGCACGTGCTGTTGGATGATGCGGTACTCCGCGGGCGTGAGCTTGCCGGGCTTGCCCAGGATGCTGTCCGGAATGCCCAGCTTCCCGATGTCGTGGACGATGGCGCCGGTCTCCACGGCGGCAAGCTCCGGCCCGGCGAGGCCGAGGTCGCGCGCCAGGGCCACCGCGTAATGCTGCACCCGGGCGATGTGGGAGGAGGTGCAGTCGTCCTTGGCCTCGATGGCCATGGCCAGGGAGGTGATCAGGGACTGGTTGAGCCGGTTCAGCTCCTGGACGTGCGCGATCTCCTGCTGGAACTTCTCCGTGGAGAGACGTATCCGGTCCAGGTAGAGGCGATGCCAGTAGTAGAGCAGGCAGACCAGCGGAAGCAGCAGGAGCGCCCGAATTCCCAGTTGGGGCACCACCGCCTGGATGACGGCCGCCACCGACGCTGAGGCGAAGAAACCGAGACCGGTCCAGAGGAAGTTGTCCTTCCACACCTTCAGGAAGGGCAGCCCCTTCTGCCAGGCGATGGCCCGGGAGACGCCCAGGCTGTTGGCCGCGAAATACGCCAGGGTGAAGGTGGTGAGAGCGAGGATGTCTCCCACGAGACGTCCGGAGAGCGCTCCATGGATGCCGCGGAAGAAGAGGGTCCCGATCGCGGTCGCAAGCACGTTGTTCGCAACGTTGTAGAACACCACGTAAGCGGGTGGGCTCAACAACCGCACGTCTCGCAAGCGGTCCACCGGCCGGACAAAGCTGCCGGTTGTGGCGCCGGCCACCGCGCATAGCACCGCCGTCAGGGGGCCGGAGAGGAGCAGCGCCAGGCAGACGGTGGCGAAGCTGGGGGTGATCCGGCCGTGAAAAACCGGGAGCTCCGTCTTGAAGACGCTAAAGAGGATCGTCGCCACGACGAGAGCGGATGCGAGACGCCAATCGCCCGTCTCGCTAGGAACCGCGATCTGCCAGAGCAGGAGCACGGTAACGGGTAGGTGAGCGAGGATGTAGATGCGTAACTGAAATGGTAGGTTCCGAAACGGCATCGTGAATTCCCGGCGCCGGAGCTCGCGGCACTGCTCCCCGCTCACCTCCCTAGCTACCTAAGGATCGTCGTACAGTGACGGCTCGCCCCACAGAATCATGGCCTGGTCGTTATTCTCCTGTGGCGAGTTGGACCAGGCGCCACCGTCATCATAGAGGGCCGGCTCGCCCCAGAGGATCATGGTCTGATCGTTATCATTCGAGCTCGGTGAGCCGTAGGGGCTGCCCGACGGGCTGTTATAAGGGTCGGCGGAGCCTCCCGACGGCGAGGTGGGGGTAGTGTAGCTCCCGTAAGGATTGTAGGTTGATCCACCGGAAGGGGCTGCAGCGCCACCGTAGTAGGAGTAGGAGCTAGTGCTGGTACTCCCGTAAGAGCTTGTGCTTCCGTAAGGGCTATACGCGGCTTCCCCCCAAACCGCTTCGTCAGACCAGTAGTTCTGTCCGCCCCAGGTCGGCAGCGAACCCCAGAGGGCGCGGCTGCCCGAAACGAGGAACTGACCCGGCTCCGCGCCCCGGTCTGCGGAGGGGGAGGCAGCACGCTGCAGGGCGAGCTCCGGGTTCCGGAGGGCGGCTCCCACGGAGAGGAGCCCGGCGCCGCGAGCGAACGGATCGTAACCCACTGCGGGGTTCCAGCGCTTGACGGCCGTGTGCATCAGGCGGATCTTCACCGTATCCGGTGTGATCAGCGGCGAGCCCTGGAGCATCAGCGCCACCGCCCCGGTAACCACCGGCGCCGCCATGCTGGTTCCGGAGAGCTCCATGTAACTGGCACCGCCGAGCGACGTCATCCGTGCCGGGAACGCCGCGGCTAGCGCCCCCCCGGTTCCCAATGACAGGATGCGGTTGCCCGCAGCCACCAGGTCCGGCTTCATCACGTGGTCCACCTGCGTGGGACCGCGGGACGAGAAGGTCGCCATCTCGTCATCGGTAGGGGCGCCGGTGCCGTTGGCGCGGGTGGCGCCAACGGTGATCACCAGCGGATCGTTGCCCGGCGCTGTAATGCTGCCGAAGCGCACGCCGCTCTCGGGGTTCCGGATGTCCACCCGCCCGAGGTTACCGGCAGAGACCACCACCACCATCCCGGCCTTCCAACTGGTCTCGACGGCTCGGCAGAGGGGATCCTTCTGGTAAGACTGCCGCACGAGCTGGCCTAGCGAGAGGTTGACGACGCGGATGTTGTAACGCAGCCGGTTCGCCAGGCAGTAGTCCAGGCCCTTGATCACGGTGCTGGTGTAGCCGGCCATGTTCTGGTCCAGCACCTTCACGCCGATGATGTTGGCGCGCGGGGCGATCCCGCGGAGATCCTTTCCTACCCGGGCCGCTGCGGTGCCGTCGCCGGCAATGATCCCCGCGATATGCGTTCCGTGCCCGTTGTCGTCGTACGCGGTCTTCTTACCATTCACCAGGTCGGTCCAGCCGACCAGGCGGTTAGTAGGGCTCGTAAGGTCGGTGTGCGGCGCCACGCCCGTATCCAGCACGGCCACCCCGACACCGGCGCCCGTGAGCCCGGTCTCCTCGCGGGCAGCACGTGCTCCCACCGCCTCGTTGGTGACGTCCATCGCGCCGTTCACGGGCAGGTCGGGCGAGATGTGCACCACATCCAATCGGTTGAGGAGGGTCGGCAGGATGCTAACCGGCACCGACGCCACCAGCCCATCCACCGATTCGAAAATGGAAATCCCCTGTGCTCCCAATAGGGAGAGGGTGGTCGTTAACAGGGACGTCGGGCGTCCATTCGTTTGGATGATGACCCGGGTCCGCGACAGCAGGGGCTGTTTCAGCAGGGAAGCGAGATCCTCCGAGAGCGTTCCAGCCCGCGCGGGAACCGCAGTCGAGCAGGCAAGAACGGCAGAAGCGATCAGTGTGAGCGCGAACCGGGGTTTCCAGGAGCGATTCATCAAGCGTCTTTCCCAGGATTGAGGACACAGTTAGGAGCAGCGTGTTTTTGTTGGTTTTCGTTCAATATCCTACGAAGGATGGCTGGTGGCTGCTTGGGAGCACTCCCGGGAGAGCTCCCCTTCCACAGCTACCACCGGCAAGTGCCGGCTAAACCACCCAACGAGCTATCAAACGTCTATCCTGCAAAAGGCGTACCAACTGCGCGCCTGGCGCATCACCTGGAAGAACTTTTTTTAAATGGGCTCCATCTAATGGCTCAAAAACTGCCGGTTTTCACCGTTTCCAAGCCGGAGCGAGCTCCCGATAGCCGACGAGCTTCACCTTCTCGTCTTCCAGGAACTTCCGGCTTTCAGGGTCGGTGAGAATGCGGAACTCCCAATACCGGCGGCCCCAGTTGCCGGTTACATTCCGAATCTCGTCCTCGTCGCCGGAGAGGTGGACGATCAGCTCCGTGACTCCCGGGGTGAGACCTCGCACGAACTTGCGGAAGCCCTCGCGGCGGCTGTCCAGGTCCTTTCCCTCCAGCTCCAGCACCAGCCGGTCCAGCAGCACGAAGCCGGAACTGCGCAGCTTGCCGGAAACGGCGGGATAGTCCAGTCCCAGCAGCGCGGCCTGGGCGTTGATTTCGGGGGAGGGTGCAGGAAGCATCGGCATGAAGCCGGTCTCCTTCGCCACGCGGGTGTACACCTCGAAGAAGCCGGCATCCGCGAAGAGCGTGCCCATGTGGGAGTCCACGTGGGTGGGCTTCATCCCGAAGTCCAGCGCTCGCTGGATCTGCGCGCGGATCTCCAGCTCCACTTCCTCGGGGCGGGCGTGTTTCTTCACGTCCAGCTCGCTGCGCCACATGAACCCCTCGGGATCGAGAAGGCCCCTCACCTTTTCAGGCGGCGAGAGTGGGCGCCAACGGTAGTACTTCCACTCACTGGTCAGCGTGAGGTGGAGGCCCAGGTCCACCTTTGGGTGTTCCTTCGACCAGGCGGCGATCTCGGGGAACCAGGGACACGGCACCATCACGCTTCCGGAGCTGGCGATCCCCTCCGTCAGCGCCTTGGAGCTGGCAACGTTGACCGAGTGGCACATGCCGATGTCGTCCGCGTGGATCATCAGCAGGCGCTCGTCCTTCCGGTAGCCCAGCTGCTCCGCCAGGGTCTTCTCCCCGGCGGCCGCACCAGGCCGTCCCAACCCCAGCGCCCCACTCGCTCCAAGGAGACCCGCCTGCAAGACCTGTCGTCGATTCATGCTCGTTCCTCCGGAATGTAGCGCGGGGCGTCCTCCAGAGAGAACGCCCCGCGGGTTTCCTGATCTATTGCCGCCGGGCTGCCGGCTAATGAGTTCTGTTAAATTCAGAGCCGTAGCATAACGCCGTGTGCCCGTGGAGAGTTCAGCGCTGCCCAGAGGATCGTCCCCGCTCGGCCCTGCAGCGCCGCCGAAGACCCCCGCCGAACCCGGAGAGTACTTCTCACCAGGGCTGGTCCAACGCTCCACGCGCACGAGGCGCTATGCTACGGCCTTCTGGCAGTGTTTGTCGAAACTAGCAGAATCCGTAGGCTAGCGAAGACCCATCAGGTACTTGACGATGAGCAGCTCCAGCGCCTCGTAGTCCCGGGCGTCGCGCAGCGCCTGTACTTCCTGCGGGTCCACACGGCGAGCCACCTCGACAAGCTGCAGGAAGATCTCCTTGCTGTTCTCCAGGTGCCGCCATGCGTTCTCGTGCGGCTGGGTGCGCATCGCCTTCACGTCGAGACCGACCCACTCGCCGTTCTTGCCGTAGCCGGCCTGCTCCAGCACCCACACCTGGTTGAAGGCGCGCCGCAGGTCTACGGTACCGAACGCCTTATCCTGGTCGTACTTCAGGCCGTTCTGGTCGTTCAGGTGGACGCTCCAGAGCTTGTCGTGCCACAGCGCGTACGCCATCTCGTCACTAGGGTCCAGCCCCAGCAGGATGGCGTGGGCGCTCTCGATCAGGATGCCGGACCGCGACGGATCCAGGGTCTTGTAGCAGAGGGCCAGGAAGTGGCCGGTGCTGGGCAGGTACATCAGGTCCATCGGCTCGTTCGGCTTCATCTCGCCGAGGATGCGGATCGACTTGTCGTACTCCAGCAGCGCGTTCGCGTATTCCAGCATGTAGTTAAAGCTGTCGTTCGCGTTCTTGCTTTCGCGGATGTAGGTCCCTTCGCGTGCCGGCCACCAGACGATGTCCTTGGTGCCGATCATGTTCGCGATGTCGATGGCGCGGCGGGAGCGCTCGATGGCGTAGTCCCGATCGGCCTTGTTGTTGGAGGTAACCGGGCCGTCCACCGTGCGCGGGTCTTCCCAGAGGCGGGGGGCGACAAACTCCGCCACCAGCCCGCGGTCATCCAGCAGCTTCTTGACTTCCGCTACCGCCTTTTCCATCTGGTCGGCGGGGAGGTCTGCAGGGATGACGTCGTCATCGTGAAACTGGATGCCCTGGAAACCGAGCTTCACCGCGATGTCGAGCTTCTCGACAAAATCGCGGCTCGGCCGCACGGTGGGGCCGAACGGGTCCGCGCCCTCGTGGAGGTTCCAGGGGCCGAACGAGAAACGATACTGCGTTGCCATGAAGGCGTGCTCCTTTGCGCGAAAACTGTCCGCGCTTATTTCCACTTCGGGGCGGGTGATCCCCTTCCCGAAAGCGTAGCGCAGGCAGCGGTTTGGCCAGTGGCCAGAAGAAATCGCTTCCTACATGGGGAAGCGGGGGCGTGTAACCCGCTAGGCGGGATCGTAGGCGGCCAGCTCGATGATGGCGCCGTCCGGATCATGGAAATAGAACAGGCGCTTCTGCCCGAGGTTGGCCACCCGGAATGGCACCCTCACCGGCTCGCTGACCACCGGCACCGCAGCTTCGTCGAGGCGCTGCACCAGCAACTCGAGCGCCGCCCCGTCAACAGTGAAGGCCAGGTGACGCAGCCCGTGGGTGTTGGGCAGGCTGTTGGGCGGAATCCGCTCCCCGGCAGGGGAATGATACTGCAGCAGCTCCAGGCGCACGGTGGGATCATCCGTCTCCAGGAACACGCAGTGCGCCACGGCGCCGGGGAGCCCGGTCACGCGCTCCACCCACTCTCCCTGCAGGGTGGTCTCGAAGCCGCGCCGCAGTCCCAGCAGCTCCGTGTAGAAGCGGACGGACCGCTCCATCTCGGAGACGACGATGTTGATGTGGTCGATGCGGATCATGAAATAGGAAGCGTGGGTGCGTGGATCGGACCACGGCGTTTTATCGCTTCCCGGGCCGCGCGGGTCAGAGGAGTATCGGGGCGAGCGGCTCCCCGTCGCAGGCACGGAGCGGTCGGTCCAGGCGGTCCGTGATCTCCACGTTTGGCGATACGCCCAGGCAGTGGTAGATCGTGGCGTGGATCGCTTCCGGTCCCACCCGATCCGTCTGCGGGTAGGCGCCCAGTTTGTCGGACTCCCCGTGGACGATCCCGGGGCGAATGCCGCCGCCGGCCATCATCATGGAGAAGACGTGGCCCCAGTGGTCCCGCCCCCCGATCCCGTTGTGCTTGGGTGACCGGCCGAACTCTCCCATCCAGACCACCAGCGTCTCGTCGAGGAGCCCGCGCGTGGCGAGGTCCTCCAGGAGCGCGGAGACCCCCTCGTCCATCGGCGGCATGAGCGCGTTCTTCAGCCGGCCGGCGTTGTCGCCGTGCGTGTCCCATACCGGGTTGCCGATGCCGAAGTCGTTTGGCTCCCGCGGCCACGCCACGGTCACCAGGCGGGTGCCCGCCTCCACCAGGCGCCGCGCCAGCAGGCAGCTCTGTCCAAACTTATGCCGTCCGTACCGATCGCGGGTCTGCGGCGTCTCCTGACCCAGGTCGAACGCTCGCCGCGTGCGGCCGGAGGTGAGGAGGTCGAACGCCTGGTCGGAGATGAGGTCTTCCCGCACGAAGCTGTCCCGCAGAGCGCGGTCGAGCTCCCCATTCACCTGCGCCAGGAGGCTGCGGCGCCGGTCCATCCGGCCCGCGCCGAGCCCGGGGAGCGGCGTGAGCCCGGGAACTTGAAAGCCGGGGGTATTCGGATCGCACTCCAGCAGGAACGGCTCGTGTTCCGGCGCCATGAATCCGGCGTTCTGCCCGGCCACGTAGATCCCCGGGTTGTTCTTCACCGGCTCGGGCAGCCACACCACGCTGGGGAGATCGCGCCCGGAAGGCAGCACCCGCTTCATCACCGCGCCCAGGGTGGGCCAATCCGCCGAATCCGGTGGGATCGACTCTCCGCTGGGCGTGCGGTGCGGGTGCCCGGTGAGCATGAAGTAGCCGCTGCCGGTGTGCGCGTTGATGTCCGTGGCGGCGGAGCGGATCACGGCGCAGCGGTGCGCCTGCTTGGCCAACCGCGGCATCAACTCGCCGACCTGCAGGCCATCCAGCGAGCTCGGGATCGCCTGGTAAGCGCCGCGGATCTCGGCCGAAGCCTCGGGCTTGGGATCCCAGGTCTCGTGCTGCGGGGGACCACCCACCATGTAGAGCAGGATACACGAGCGAGCGCGGCCGAAGGACCGGCTCCCGGGAGCCGCGCCCGCCTGCGCCTGCAGCAGCGAGGAAAGCGTCAGGCCACCGAGGCCCAACCCGCCGACGCGCAGCACCTCACGCCGGGTGAGTCCGT
>JAJFMS010001065.1 GCA_020696885.1 Armatimonadota bacterium
CTCGTGGCCGTGATCGAACGACTCTGGAGCAGCCAGACTTCCTCGCCGAGCACCGCCCACTCCACGTCCTGCGGCGCTCCATACTCGGCCTCGATCCGCCGCGCCAGTTGCACCAGGCGCTGGAGCTGCCCCGCGGTGAGGCACGGCTCGCCCTGGCGCGTCGCCGGCACCTCGGCGCCGGCCACCACCATCACCGGCTTAAAGCTCACCACCGCCTCGAGCACCGCCCCACTCGTGCGGTCCAGGCGCCAGCGATCCGGCGTCACCCGGCCGGAGACCACCGCTTCGCCGAGGCCCCATGCGCCTTCCACCAGCATGTGACCGGCCGATGAGTCCGACGGATCCCGCGTGAAGAGGACTCCTGCCGCCTCCGCCGCGACCATCCGCTGCACGACCACGGCCATCGCGACGGACGCGTCCGGAATCGCATTGGCCCGCCGGTACGCCACCGCCCGCGGCGTAAACAGCGACTCCCAGCACCGGCGGACAGCGTCGAGCAGCTCCGCCTCGCCGGAGACCCCCAGGAGCGTCTCCTGCTGGCCCGCGAAGCTCGCTCCTTCCAGGTCTTCCGCGGTAGCCGAGGACCGAGCTGCAACCAACCCACCTCCGAGGTCGCGGTAGGCAGCGGTGACGGCAGCGGCCACCTCTGGGTCCTGTGGGGCCCGGTACGCATCGGTCGTCACCACGAACCCTACGGGCACCGGCAGCCCGGCCCGAGTGAGCCGGCCGAGGTTCAGCGCCTTCCCCCCTACCAGCGGGAGGTCGCCCGGCGAGATCTGCTCGAATGAGAGGACCGGCCTCATCGACCGACGCAGAATAGCTTGCCCCGATTGGTGCCCAGGTAGAGCCGGCCGCCGGCCAATGCCGGGCTGCTGTAGACCTGAACGTCCGGCGCGGTGTGCACGGCCAGGTCCTGCACCCACACCGGCTTCCCGGTCTCCCAGTCCAACGCCGTCAGGCCCCCGTTTGCTCCCACGGCATAGACACAGCGGGCGTCGGCAGCCGGGGAAGCGACCACCGGCCCCCCGCCCGAGGCCGACCATACCGGGTTTCCGGTGGCGGCTTCCAGCGCGTAGACCCGGCCGTCCCGACATCCGGCCACGGCTCGCCCACCGGCCACCAGCACCGCGGTGATCACGGCGTCCGGCAGGTTTCGCCGCCAGAGCGGCTTGCCGGTAGCAGCATCCAGGCACCAGACGCCGCCCATCGGGTTGGCGGCGCTCTTGCCGAAGTCGCCGTTCCCGATCCCGAAGTAGACCTTCCCGTCCACCACGGCCGGCGGCCCCCAGACCGCCAGGTCGCACGGGGTCTCCCACACCGTCGCACCGGTGGCAGCGTTCAGGGCCATCGCCCGCAGCTTGCCGTAGCCGGTGCCCAGGTAGACGCGTCCGTTGGCCACCGCAGGAGATGCGTCGCTGTGCATCCCGGGGCGATGCCAGATCACCTTGCCGCCGGCGGTATCCAGGCAGTAGATGCCGTCGTCGCCGGCCCCGGCGTAGAGGCGATTCCCCACCACGGCCGGGCTGCCTTCGGTGTGGCTCTTGGTCTTGGTGGCCCAGAGCTGGTTGCCGGTGGCCGCATCCAGGCAGTAGAGCGCGCAGCCCGTATCGAAGTGGAGCCCCTCGCCCACGTACACCCGGCCCTTCACCACGGCCGGAGACGAGAACCCCTGCTTCATCGTCTGGAACTGCCAGACCCGCTTGCCGGTGTTGCCGTCCAGGCAGTACACCATCCCGCTGGTATCGAACACGGAAGCCTGAGCGCTGGCCACGTAGACCCGGCTGCCGACCACCGCGGGCGACGACGAGAGGTCCGCGAGCCGCGCGTCCGGGTCGCTGAAGCTCCAGAGCATGGTGTTCTGGACCGGCTCGCCGGCCGGCGCCACGCCGCCGGTGCGAGCGAGGTTGCCCCGGAACATCGGCCAGTCTGCCGCCTTCGCCGGAGCAGAGGGAGGCGCAGCCACTACCCGGGACCGGTTAGCCGGCCGGATGAGCACCGCCGCCCCGGCCAGCAGCCCCACCAGCACGCACCCGAACGCCATCCCCCGCGCCGTGCCCAGCCACCGCACCCAACGCCCGAACCGCTCCCGCCACGCCCGGCTGCTGAACAGCCCCGCCACCCCGGCCGCCAGGAACGGCAGCAGTTGCGGCAGAAGCTGCATGAGCGCCTGCAGGGGACCGGTAAGACCCGGCACAACCGCCCACGCCGGGGCCGCCAGGGAGAGGGCGGAGGCGGTGGACCAGATCAGCGTTGATCGGAGGAGAGGCATTTGGGATGTTCCGGATCAGGAATGCGAGAGAGAGTACGAGTAAGAGTAAGATTCTGGACGCAGACCAGAGCGGCAGCGCCGCTTACCCGTCCAGCCAAGCCCTACTCACCTCCTGTGCTCGGCCCCTCTCCATTGAAAATGGGGAGGGGTGCCGGGGTGCCCTTTGGGCCTGCGGGGAGGGGTCTCTCCGAACACCCTATCGGCCGCGGATAACGCTGACGGAACCTTCGTTGATCTGTTGGATGCGAAGCCCGCCGAGGTAGAACTCCGGCACGTAGCCCTCATCCGTGGTGCGGATGCCGAGTGCGGGCGCGAACGCGATCCCGGCGTCGCTGGTGTCCAGCGCCGGAGTCCCGTCCCGCCGGGCCCGGTTCAGGTCCACCACGGTC
>JAJFMS010001066.1 GCA_020696885.1 Armatimonadota bacterium
ACCACATCGAGCGGTTCGAGCCGCTGCCGGAGCTGGCGTTCGGCGCCCTCACGCGCCAGGAGATCGGCGTGGTGCTGGATTTCCTGGAAGTCGGCAGCACCGAAGACGAGCTGGCTAAGGTCTAACATCCGATGAAGCACGCCATCGCACCTAGATCGCACCTCGGGCGTCTCGCCGCGGCGGGCGCGCTCGCGCTCCTCACGCTCGTGGGCGGCGTCCTCGCCCAGAGCGAAGTGATCATGGAGCTGAAGCTGGGCATCGACCGCACCCGCGTGCGCGCCGACAAGGTGAAGCTGGACTCGAAATACCTCGCCGAGATCCTGGAGCGCCGCACCGCCTTCCTGGCGGAGCAGGGAGCCACCGTGGAGGTGAAGGGCGCCGATGAGATCCACGTGCGGCTCCCGCTGGAGAAGCTCACCCCCGGACAGGAGCGGCTGCTCACGCGGACCGGGCACCTGGAGTTCCGCTCTCTGGAAGACATCCACACCAACCTGAACCCGGACGGGCGCTACATGATCGATGTCCTCACGGTCCAGGGCAAGCAACAGCTCCGGTTCCGGGACCGGAACACGAACCTCCCGATCGACAGCAAGCGGCTGGTCGCGAAGGCCGCGCTGCTGCTCGACAACGACGACCTGGTGGCCGGCGGCGCGCAGTCGGTGGCCGACGGGGCGATCGTCCGGGCGAAGCTGACCGAGAAGGCTGCGAAGCGCCTGGAGAGCTTCCTCAAGAAGCCGGGCCGCCTCGTGGCGGTGGTGCTGGACGAGGAGATCGTGGCCATCAGCGCGGCGGTCACCACGATCCCGGTCAAGGGCCAGAAGAAATCCAAGAAGAAGAAGGACGAGGCGCCGCCGATCCCCGGGCAGCCCGACCCGGCACCGCCCGCCGAGTCCGGCGGCGAGGTGGACATCCCCGGCGGGTTCAGCGGCCCGGAAGAGGCCGCACTCCTCGCGGGCGTGCTGAACGCGGGGGAGCTGCCGTTCCCGCTCACGATCCGCTCCAAGCAGCTCGTGGGGGCTCGCTGACGCTCTCCGACCGGGTACCCACCGAAGCACCAGGACGGTCGCTGCGCAACCTTCGGGATTGCCACAGCGCCACGGGAGCACGGTGAGAACCGAGAGGGGCGACGGGCGCGTCGCAATGACGTGGAGGCTTGGGGGCGGGGGGTTCGTTAATCCGGCATTGCGAGGGGCACCTGTTACGTCGTGGCCGTCCCGACCGTGGAAGGAGCCTGCCAAACGCCGAAACACGCTTGGGGCCTGCTGCTCAACCTTCGGGATTGCCACAGCGCCACGGGAGCACGGTGAAAGCCAGAAGGGCGACGGGCGCTTCGCAATGACGTGGAGGCTTAGGGGGCGGTAGCTCGCTAATCCGGCATTGAGCGGGCGCAGGCGTCGTAAAGCGGGACGAGGTTCGACACATCAGTACCCCATGTTCAGTTCCTGAGCTTCAGCGGCCAGGTCGTCGAGGACCTCCCGACGCCTGGCGTCGGTGGATCGCTTGTATTCCATCAGATCTCGATAATGGATCCGGCGATGGGTGCCCACCTTGCGGTGAGGAATCATGTTGCTTTCCAGTAGCCCGATCAGGAAAGGGCGTGAGACGTTCAGCAGGTCGGCCGCCTGTTGTGTAGTCAACTCGGCGTGGGTGGGGATCAGGGTGATTGCGTTCCCTTGGCCCATCTGGACGAGGATGTCCTTCAAGAGCCGGATCGCTGCCACCGGAATGGGGATGGTCGCTCCATCGTGTTCGTCCCCGACGATGATCTTCACCTGTTCCGGGTGCTTCAGGTGCTTTAGTAGCTGACCGACCGACTCCTGGGCCTGACGAGCGTCCTCTTCGGTGGGCTCGACGGGATCTAGTAGCGGGGTCATGGTCTGGTTTCCTTGGGGTGGTAGGCAGAGATTGCCTCGTGCGTCGCTTCGTGGCTCATTATAGCCATGAACGAAGCAAGTGCAGTATTCGCAATAAACGAAACGCGTCCTACTGGCCATCACGCCGATGCCCCGTGTCCATTCCGACCGTGGACGGATCCCGCCAACGCCGAAGCACCAGGACGGTCGCTGCTCAACCTTCGGGATTGCCACAGCGCCACAGGAGCGCGGTGGAGGGCCAAGGGGCGACGGGCGCTTCGCAGTGACGCGGAGGCCTGGGGACGGGCGCTTCCTGCCATGCGCCGCAGGGCCAAGACGGCCGCTGTCGGTGCCCGCCGCCGTTTCGTGGTGAGCCCCTGGTTTCTCAATCAGATCTCCCAGAATCCGGGGGCTTGCGCGCGCCGCGAATCGCGACAATAGTAGTATCTCTGTTGCTCGCGGTTCGCGGTGCCCTCTGGCCCTCGCCGCGCTGTCGAGTGCAGGGTAGACTGACGCCGTATGTGGTATCCCGAGGAATCAGTCACGTTCTGTCACCGGT
Source organism: Armatimonadota bacterium (assembly GCA_020696885.1). Next base: position 2,413 of record JAJFMS010001066.1, read on the forward strand.
GCGACGTGGAGATCCCCGCCGACAACTTCTGGCGCGGGCGGGGCTACATCATCACCAGTGGCGGAGAGGAAGCGCGCACTACAGTGCTGTTCAGCCAATGCCCCGAGTGCCACCAGCGGCTCAGCATCGGGCTGGACGGTCCCTGGTGGTTCCGGCTGCTGTACCGGTGGCTCTGGCAGCTCCGTTACCCGCGGGTCAAGCCGCCGCGCCAGCAGGTGCTGCCGGTGGAGCAAGTCCGCCGG
>JAJFMS010001067.1 GCA_020696885.1 Armatimonadota bacterium
CGATCTATCTCGGGATGCGGAGTGCGCAGCGCACCATCCACGAGCTGACCGAGCGGAGCGAGCCCAGCATCCAGGCCGTGGTCACGATGCAGTTGAACGCGACCACCACCGTCGCGCACGTCCAGGGGTTCCTCGGCGCGGACGATGCCCGGGCGAAGGAGCAGGTCGCGCAGGATCGCGCGCACTTCCGCGAGGCCAGCTCCCGGTACCTGCGGTTGGCGGACGGCTCCGTCCAGGCAGAATTGGGCCGGGCGGTGACGGCGGACTACGAGAAGCTGGCCACGCTGGGCGCCGCGCTTCTGGAGGCGAAGACCCGCCGCGATCAGCTGCCGGCCGCGCTCGCCCCGCGTGTGGCGGCGATCGATCGGCTGGTGGCTGCGGAGCTGAATCCGAAGCCGGAGGAGAGCGGCCCGGACACCTTCGAGCAGGGGGTCCAGGCGATGGCGATCCAGGCGGAGACCGACCTCATCGGCATCGGGCTGCCGCAATACGCGCGCAGCAAGAACCCGGCGCAGCGCCGGCAATTGGAGCAGCGGCTCCAGACCCTGCGCGGCGCGGTCCGGCGGTATGGCCAGCTCCGGCTGGGCGCGGAGGATCGCGCGAAGCTGCGCGAGCTGGAGGCGGGTGTCGGTGGGCTGGAACGCTCCTTCGCCGAGCTCTTCGCGCTGGATGATCAGCTCGAACGAGACACCCCGCGGCTCCTGTCGCAGGGGCGGCACCTGAACGAGGTGTTGGAGGGCGAGATCCAGCGGGCGACCCTGCGCCGTCTGACCGGAGCCCGCACGGACGCGGACCGCGCGGTAGCCACCGTGATGCAGGTGCTGTACTTCCTGGTGCCCACCTTCGTGCTCTGCTGCATGGTGACGGCGATGCTCTTGATCCACCTGATCCGCACGCCGGTCCGTGAGTTGATGCAGGGTACCATCGCCGTCGCTTCCGGGGATCTCCGCTACCGCATCCCCCGTCCGGGCCGGGACGAGTTCGGCGAGCTGGCGCACAACTTCAACCGGATGGTCGATCAGCTCGAAGCGACCACCGTCTCCAAGGAGCGGCTGGAGGCCAGTGAGCAGAAGCTGCAGGACGCCGACCTCCGCAAGAACGAGTTCCTGGCGATGCTGGGGCACGAGCTGCGCAATCCGCTGGGAGCGCTTTCAAACGCCGTGCACTTGCTGCAGGGCGAGGGAGGCGCCGGCGCTTCAGCCTCCAGCCGCGCGATCATCACCCGCCAGGTGGGGAATATGAGCCGGCTGGTGGACGACCTGCTGGAGGTCTCTCGCATTACTCGAGGCAAGGTGGAGCTGCGCAAGGAGCCGATGGATGCCGTCGAGGCGGCCCGGCAGGCCGTGCAGACCGCCCTCCCCGGCATCGAAGTGCGCGGTCATCAACTCCACGTTTCGCTGCCCTCGTCCCCGGTCTGGGTCGAGGCGGATGCCCTGCGCCTGGAGCAGGTGATCACCAACCTCCTGAACAACGCGGCCAAGTACACCGAGCCGGGCGGCGAAATCACGTTGACCGTAGAGGCAGGCACGGGCGGGGAAGCCCTGATTTGGGTCCGCGACAACGGGCTCGGGATCGCCCCCGAGATGCTCCCCCGGGTCTTCGACCTGTTCGCGCAGGCGGATCGGTCCCTGGAGCGCTCCCAGGGAGGCCTCGGGATCGGGCTCACGCTGGTGCGCCGGCTGGTGGAGATGCACGGCGGCACGGTGACGGCCGCGTCGGACGGCCTCGGAAAGGGGAGCGAGTTTGTGGTCCGGCTGCCGCTCCTGGCTGCGGAGCCGGTGCTTACCAGTACGCCCGTGGCCCCGCCGGTCGCCGGTCCGGCATTCTCGAACCTGCACCCCGCCCGGATCCTCGTGGTGGACGACAACGTGGACGCCGCGGACACGCTGGTGGAGATCCTGGAGGCCTGGGGCCACTCGGTGACCTCGGTGAACGACGGCACCGCCGCGATCGAGCGGGCGAAGGCGGACCGGCCGGACCTGGTGCTCCTGGACATCGGCCTGCCGGGGATGGACGGCTACGAAGTGGCGCGCCGCCTACGGCAGTCCGACCTGCTGGCGGAAACGCGCCTGGTGGCGGTAACCGGCTACGCCCAGGCGGAAGATCGGCAGCGATCACGGGAAGCCGGCTTCGACGCACACCTGGTGAAGCCGCTGGACCTGGACGCGCTGCGAGAGCTGGTGCCGGACCTCTCCAGCGCCCCGATCTCCACCGGGAAATAGCCGCGGAGCACCGGAGGCTAGCTAACGGGTTCTGCTAATTCACTACGACCAGGGACTGTAGGTAGCGATGGGTGGGAGGAACGTGCAGACCCGACGGGCGATTCTCCGTAGGAGCACTCGCCGTGGTTGCCCTCGCCAGCCCGACCTCCCGGCGTTGGCAGAGCCATAACCACCGAACGGTGCGGTACGGCTTTGCTGGCGCCCGCACCGCCGGCGTTTGCAGGGCAACCACGGCGGCCACGGCGGATGCCCCTACCCGACAACGGCCTTGAGCTTACCTGAATTTCGTGGTCGCACCCCGGCCAATCCAGCGTGATCCCGGCGTAGCGAAGAAGAGAAGCCGTAGCATAGTGGGGTCCCCGTTTCTCTCCATGCCTGCGGAAACTACAGGGATCGGCTCTTAACCGACGGAACTGTCATCAAATTCGAT
>JAJFMS010001068.1 GCA_020696885.1 Armatimonadota bacterium
CAAGCTCCGCAGTGGTACCGCCACGGAGGGTTGCGAGGCTAGGAAGCCTCGCACTCCATAGACATCGTTCGGCAGCCACGGCACGATTTCAGCTTCGCGGCGTGGAACCGAAATCCGCCCTCGTGTAACCTTCCGGCGCTCCCGCGCATCCCTAAAGGTAACGGAATTTCGAGGAGGCAAACCAATGAGGCGAACGGCAGCAGGTCTGGTGGCGGTGGGGCTACTGGTGAGTTGCACGGCAGCGTGGGCCGAGACCGCCTTGATGAACATCACGCCGCAGAACATCAAGGAAAGCACGTTCCGCGTGAAGAGCAAGGTTTCGCGGAACAACACCGTGGAGTTCGCCATCCGCCGCGACGTGAAGGACGTGAACCAGCCCAGCCGGAGCGCCTACCTCTCCTTCGGTGAGAAGACCATCGGCACGCCGGTGAAGGTGGAGCAGAATGGGAAGATCTGGACGTTCCGCTTTTCCGTGCCGGCGGACAAAGTGGCGGACGGCATGTTCACGCTCTGGGGCGCCGGCAGGCCAGCATACGGCGACGGGATCACCTACCGCTTCCGGTTGGCTGATTTCCGGCAACCCGGCCAGGACTGACGCACGCCCGCGGCTCATGGGCCGCCGCAGTGATGCTGTTTGGCGGCGTGTCTCTAGAGACCACCGCCACCGACCGATATCTCGTGAATGAATGGTTCATTCACTATCGGGCCGGTGGCACTCTCGCCTTCCGACCGCGCTCTAGAGCGCGGTCGGGTGCTGATCGACGCCGGGCGGGCAGCCGATGCGCTGCCCTTCATCCAGGAGATACTGCGCGCTGAGCCGGACCACTTGGAAGCCCGCTGTCTGCTTGCACTCGCCTACCTGGAGTTGGGCCAGCCGCGCAAGTCGCTGGAGGTCATCCGGAGCGCCGCCGCTCCGGACCTGGAATGGCCCCACCGGCTCCAGGCAGTGGCCCTACTAACGCTCGGCCACGCCCGGGACGCCCTCCGCGCCGCAGAGGCGGCGGCAGCGCTGGCTCCGGAGGAGCCGAACGTGCTTCACACGCTGGGCCGCTGCTACCTCGGGGCTCACCGCGACTCGCTCGCCTACGCCACGGCACTCCGGCTGCAACGCCTGGCCCCGGCCTCGCAGCTATCCTACGAGCTGCTGACGCTGGTGGCGCTGCGCCAGCGCCAGTGGAGCGAAGCGGAGCAGTGGTGCCGGAGAGAGCTAGAGCTCGACCCCGAGTCGTGGACCGCGCACAACAACCTCGGGCTGGCGCTCCGGGCGCAGGGCCGAGAGGCCGAAGCCGTGGCGAGCCTGCATGCGGCGGTGCGCCTGAACCCTCGCAGTGAGCAAACTATCGCCAACCTTCACGTCTCCCTCGCTAGTCATGTCAATGGCCGGGGAATGTTCGCCCTGGGGGGAGTCGCTTACCTTGCGCTGCTCATCCACACCCTGACCAGCCCCGTGGCGGATCATAGCGGTCTCCTCGTCCTAATCGTGATGGGGCTCCTGGCCGGCGTGGTTGGCATCAAAGCATCCCGCAATCAGCGGCTGCGGCGGCTCAACCCGGTACTGCAGCAGCAGTACACCGCAAGGTACGGAGAGTCTCTGCTCCAGGCGCCGCTGCAGGTAGGCGCTTACTTCGTGCTCTTCCTGTCCGCCTTCTACTGTCTGCTGCACACGTTGGAGCTACTGCGCGTCGGCGCCCACCGGGCCGGGCTCGAAGGCTCCGGGCTGATCTGGTACGGGCTCTCCTGGACCATCCTGCTGGCCGGCCTGGGTTACCTGGTGGCGAAGCTCCGCAAGGAGCGCGCGAAAGTAACCGGATAGAACCGGAGTGATGGAGTAGTGGAGTATGGGAGTGCTGGAGCATTGGGACCGGCTACCCCGGGTCTGCTACCAGTTGCGCCACTCGCTGCAGGAACCGCGCGGCGGGGCCGCCGTCCAACAGGCGGTGGTCGAAGGTGAGGCTCAGCCACACCCGGTCGCGGATCACGATCTCGTCGTCGATCGCCACCGGCTGGCGCTTGATCCGCCCCACGCCCAGGATGGCGCACTCCGGGAGGTTGATCACCGGCGTGAACGCGTCGATGCCGAACATCCCGAGGTTGGTGAGCGTGAAGGTACCGCCCCGCATTGACTCCGGCGCCAGCTTCCCCTCTCGGGCCGCGGAGACCAGGGCCTCCGTCTCGGCCGCGATCTCCTCGACGCCCTTGTGGTCCACGTCCCGCACCACCGGCGCCACCAGCCCGGCCGGGGCATCCACGGCCAGGCCCACGTGAACACGCGCGAGAAGGTGGATCTCGGCGCCGCGCAGGGTGGCGTTCACGCGGGGATGCTCCCGCAGAGCCCTTCCGAGCAGGACGAGCAGCAGGTCGTTGTAGGAGACGACGGTCCCCTCCGCCGCCAGCCGGCGGCGCCACCGCACCAGGCCGCCGGCGTCCGCCTCTGTGGTGAGCGTCACCGGCGCCGTGGTGGCCGCACTCTGCCGCATCCGGGCGGCGATCACCGCACGAGCACCCGCGAGCGGGATCACTTCCACCGTCTCATTGTCCCCAGCGGCCAGCGCCGAGAGCACGTCCCGCTCCACGATGGCGCCTTCGGGACCGGTTCCATAAAGGACGACCCAGTCCAGACCGCGGCTCTCCGCCAGCCGCCGGGCTCGTGG
>JAJFMS010001069.1 GCA_020696885.1 Armatimonadota bacterium
GATCGCCGACCACCGAGGGTCAACCAGGTATGGTCGAGAACTCTGGGGGTATGGGGACGAATGCTTCGTAGGGGCATCCGCCGTGATCGCCCTGGAAACGAGGACGATGAAGGCGCCTGCAAAGCCGTACCTCCCCGCCGACGAAGATACCGCTTTGCCAGCGCCGGGAGGCGGCCCGGGCGAGGGCAACCACGGCGGTCACGGCGGATGCCCCTACGGGGATGAACCGGTGATAGTCACGGTACCATCGGCCGGGCAGCACCTACCGCGGACGGCGACTGCCAGCGGGAAGCCGTGCCCGGATGTCTCGGTGTCTCTGGGACTCCGCGGCAATCGGGCCAGAGCGGTCATTATGGTCCCGACTATCCCGCAACTGGGATTGGCGGTCAGTGGCACGGTGTCGCGAGCCATTTGCGAGAAGAGCCGGCTGGATCCAACACCCAGCCGGCTCTTCTCGATTAGAACCGTCGTCCGCTGGGAGTTCGTCGCTCCAGCACCACGATCCGCTCCAGCGGCACCGGCTCCGGCGGCATCTCCCCCGTGAACTTGATGCTTACCTTCGGCAGGTCCACCAGCTTGCCGCTGAACGTCTGATCGTCCGCGAGCGTCACCGATACGGTGCCCCGCCGCAGGTCTCGCTGGAGCCACTGCACTTCCGGCAGCGGGATGTTGACCGAAGTCCCCGGCAGCACCTCGATGCGGATGTTGCCTTCCGGCAGCGCTTCCACATCACCCCGGACCGGCTCCATCCGTACCTGGACGATCCGGGACGTAGGCACCGCCAGCGTGCCGTACGGCTTCCCGCGCAGCGTGAGGTTGCCTTCCGGCAGCCGCATGGCTCGCCACGTGCCGCCCACCTGCTGGCTGGTTAGGCCATACAGGACGCCGGACCCGGTGGACTGCGCCGCCGGCAGATCGTCCGTGACCAGGGCCACCCGGAAGCTACCCGCCGGGAACCCCTCGGAAGGCTGCGTCACCCGCGCCAGCGCGCGCACCTCGCTCCAGGAAGCCTCGCGCGACCCCAGATCCACGCCGGGCTTAGGGGCGCCTTCCAGGATCCCGGTAACGCGCACCGGCCCGTAGTCGCCCGCCATCTCCACGGTGACCAGGGGCCGATCCGCCACCAGGATCGCCACCGGGCGCGGCGGCGGTCCCAGGTCTACCGGCGGCTCCGGGTCTTGCGCCCGGGACACCATCGGCGCCGCACACGTCGTCGCCAACACCAGGCCGAGCAGCCCTGCCCCGACCACTCCCCGCCGTGTCTGCCGTCTCACGCTCAAAGTTCGCTGCCTCCGCCATGCAAAAAGCTGTTTGAGTTTTCCTGCGCCTACCGTCGGAAACAGACCGACATGACTGCATGTCGCACAGGAAGTGTCAAAAAGTGTCAGGCCGCTCCTCGCGACACGCACCGAGCCTGCCGCGATCGAAACCGTTTTCCTGGTATCCCAACGTCTCCGCCACTGAAGTTCGCCATGGTTACTGCCTCCGCCCTCTACCGCAGTAAGAAGCGTCTGCGAGAGCGGCTCGACAGCCTGCCTGCCGCGCCGGGGATCTACCGATTCTATGACGCTTCCGGCGCGATCGTATACGTAGGAAAATCGATCCGCCTCCGAGATCGGGTCCGATCCTACTTCACCGGGAAGGCGGATACCAAGAAGCTGCGCCGCATGCGGCAGGAGATCGCGGAGTTGGACTGGACCGAGACCGGCTCCGAGCTGGAGGCGCTCCTCCTGGAGAGCCGGCTGGTGAAGCGACATCAGCCGCGGTTCAACGTGCTCCTGCGAGACTTCACCCCGCTGCCCTACGTCCGGGTGGAGATGAGCACTCTCTTCCCGCGGCTGGAAGTGACCCGGACGCCCCAGCGGGACGGAGCCACGTACTTCGGCCCGTTCCGGCGCCAGGACACGCTGGAAGCGGCCGTCAACGCTCTCTCGGACGCGCTGCAGCTCCGCGACTGCGACATCCCGGACGAGCGCCTGGCCGGGCACCGGCCCTGCTACCGGTACGAGTTCGGGAACTGCTCCGCTCCGTGCCTGGAGCTGATCACCCCGGAGGCATACCACCTGTCCGTCGAGAGCGCCTGCGGCGTCTTCGAGGGGCGGGATCAGGTGGCGCTGGAGGCGCTCCGCCATCGGATGGAAGCGGCCGCCGAGCGCCTCCAGTTCGAGATCGCGGCGCGCCTGCGGGACGCGGTGCGGCACATCCAGGCGGTCACCGGTCGCCAGCAGGCGATCCTCAGCGCCATCCAGGAGCTCTCACTCGTGGCGGCGTGCCCCTCCGTGAAGGGCGGCCGGCTGTGCCTGTTCGTCTTCCGCAACGGGCGGCTGGCGTTCCAGGAAGACGCGCCGGCGGCGGAGTTGGAAGCCCCGTCCGCACGCCGCGCCTGGGCCGAGCGCCTCCTGGCCGTGGAAGCCCCCAGCCTCGCTGTCAGCGACCTGCGCATCGACCCCACGCTGCTCGACGAGATTCAGATCGTCACAGCGTGGATGAAGCAGAAAACCCGCGAAGGCAGCTTCTGGCGCATCCCGGACGAGCTGAGCCTCCTCGACCGCCAGATGGCCCTGGAAGGATGGCTGCTGGAGCAAGCCGGCGCGGAGATCGCGCGGCTAGCCGCGTAACGCCTGGGAAGTGCGAGCGACGAGGTGCGAAGT
>JAJFMS010001070.1 GCA_020696885.1 Armatimonadota bacterium
GCCGGAATCGACTGGTCCCGCGGCTATCAGTTTCTCGACCAAGAGCTGCGCCAGGTAATCCGCCGCGCCACGACCGGGAAGAACCGGGTCGACCTCCTCGCGCAGGTCTGGCTCAATGACGGCTCGGAGGCTTGGGTGTTGGTGCACGTGGAGGTGCAGGCGCAGCGGGACACCGGCTTCACGAAGCGCGTCTATCGCTATCACGGACGGCTCACGGACCGCTGGGATCGGCCGGTGGTGACGCTGGCGGTGCTGGCCGATGCAGACGCGAGCTGGCGACCGGATCGCTTCCACTACGAGCTCTGGGACTGCGAGGTGCTGCTTCGGTTCCCGGTAGTGAAGCTCCTCGACCTCGACGAAGCTGAGCTGGCAGAGAGCCGCAATCCGCTCGCAGTGGTGATCCGCGCGCACCGCCGGGCTCAGGCCACGCGCCGCTCGCCAAACCGGCGGCTGCGGGCTAAAATGGAGTTGGTAAGGGAGCTGTACCAGTCCGGTATGAGTCGTCCCGAGGTGCTGGAGCTACTCCGGCTAATCGACTGGCTGCTGGCGCTGCCGGAGGACCTCGAGGCCCACTTCCAACAACAGCTCCACACCTGGGACGAGGAAAAGCGAATGCCTTACATCACAAGTTGGGAGCGCCTTGGTCACCGGCGAGGCCGCCAGGAAGGCCGCCAGGAAGCTCTCCACGATGCGATTCTTCGAAACCTTTCGATTGACCATGGCGACGTGCCTTCCGAGCTCGCAGAGCGGATCGTCCAGGTGACCGATCCCGAGCAGCTCCTCGACCTGGTGCGGTCCTCCGTGCGTGCGGAAAGCCTGGATGCCTTCCGGCGGGCTCTGGACGCCTGACACCCTGTTCGGCTAACCCGCCAGCACGCGGGACTGAGCGCCGGCCGGATGAGTGTGGTCAGATCTTAAGGAATAGCCGGCGTCGATACATCCAGAGCAGGATGAGCCAGTAAACCAGGAGCACCGTGGCCCCTTCGAGGAGCGGCGCCATCGTCTCTCCGAGCACGCGGAAGACACCCTGCCCCAGGTGGGTCTTGAAGTTGCCGGCGATGAACTCTTCGAACAGATGGGCGATGCAGTAGGCAGCGATCGAGTTCATTCCGATGACGGTGAGCGGGAATGCCCACCGCTGCCGACCGCGCCAATCGATGAGGGTGTAGAAGCCGGCCAGCAAGAGGAAGCAACACCCGCCGCTGAATAGCACCCAGGAAGGGGTCCAGATCCGCTTCACCAGTGGGCAGATCCCCAGGCCGTGCAGCGCCAACCCGAGGGCCAGGCCGATCCCACCCGCCTGACACAGCCGCTGTACCGTGCGTTTCGGGTCCGTCTCCCCGCGCAGCCAGTTACCCGCGATGAGCCCGAGCAGCATGGTCCCGAGAGTGGGGATGAAGCTGAGGGTGAGGTAGCCGCCCCGGTTGTAGAGGTACGGCTCTGCGCGTGGGAAGAGGTTGAGAAATCCCTGGTCGAACGCCAGGCCCAGATTGGCGTTCTTGTTCCAGTGCGCCGCGAAACCGGTGGCGGAGTGCGGCCAATCGGGTGGCACGCCGACCGCGGCAGGGTCGAACGTGGGACCGGGCAGCGGGTAGAGCGCCCAGGCGGCCCAGTAGCCGACCAGGATGATGGCGAGCGCGCTCCACTGCACGCGGGGCGAGCGGAAGCCCAGCACGAACAGGAAAGGATATCCCAGCCCGATCTGGGAGAGGGTGTCCTCAAAGACCCAGTTCGTCTGCGGTCGCCCCAGGGACCGGAGGAATACCCCGAGTAACGTCAGCAGCACCGCCCGCCAGATGGCGTGGCGGGTCATCGAGCCACGGGATTCCCCGCGCGCGGCCCGGCTAGCGATGGAGAACGGCAGCGCCACCCCGACCAGGAACGAGAACGAAGGCTGGATGAGGTCGTGGAGCGAGCAGCCGACCCATTCCACATGCGTGGTATGGAATGCCAGCAGCTTCCAGAGGGCGTTGTCCGGGTATGCCTGGGCCACCTTGGCGACGTGCAGCACCTCCGCCATCATGAGCAGCATCACGAAGCCGCGATACGCGTCCATCGACGCGAGGCGCTTCGGTGCTGCGGCTTCCTCTGCAGTGCTCATCCCTGGAGGTCGTTATCCATCGCCGAAGGAGATCCCCAGGGCACGCGCGGTGCGTACCAGATCGCCGTTCGGCTCGACGGTGCGCAGCCGGTCCACCGCTTCAAGGATCGGGACGTCCAACGTGTCGGGGGGCTGATAGGACACCATGCGGCCGAAGCGGCCTTCTACGATCAAGCGGACCGCGTTGACGCCGAACCGCGTGCCGAGCAGCCGGTCGAAGGTGGTGGGAGGACCGCCTCGCTGGAGATGGCCGAGCACCACGTGCCGGGCTTCGCGGCCGGAGAGCCGTTCCAGCTCCTCTGCCAGGCGCTGCCCGATGCCGCCCAACCGGATCTCGCCCACCTTCCCCGCGCCAGTGGCGTGCGCGATCAGCTCCCCGGTAGGCCAGCGCGCGCCTTCGGCCACGACCGCAATCGTAAACAGCCGGCCGCTCTCCTCTCGCTGCCGGATCTTCCGCACCACGCCCTCCAGCGTCCAGGAGAGCTCGGGAATCAGGATGACGTCCGCGCCGCCCGCTACCCCCGCGTGCGCGGCAATCCAGCCCGCATG
>JAJFMS010001071.1 GCA_020696885.1 Armatimonadota bacterium
GACGCCAGAAGTGCTCCCGGGGCAGACCCACCCGGAGCCCGCGCACGGCGTCCTCGCACCGGGCCGCATACGGGGGCACCGCCCGGCGGCCGGACGAGGCATCCGCAGGATCGAACCCCGCGATCACCTCGAGCATCAGCGCCGCGTCCGTCACCGTGCGTGCCATCGGGCCTATGTGGTCCAGCGACCACGCCAGCGGCAGCACCCCGGCACGGGAGACGCGCCCGTAAGTCGGCTTCAGCCCCACGATGCCACAGAGGGCGGCGGGGCACCGGATGGAGCCGCCGGTGTCGGAGCCAAGCGAGCCGTAGCACAGCCCGGCGGCCACCGCCGCCGCGGAGCCGCCGCTGGAGCCGCCGGCAATCCGCTCCGGATCCGGAGCCAAGCGAGCCGTAGCACAGCCCGGCGGCCACCGCCGCCGCGGAGCCGCCGCTGGAGCCGCCGGCAATCCGCTCCGGATCATGCGGGTTGCGTACCGGGCCGAAGTGCGGGTTCTCCGAAGTAGCGCCGAACGCATGCTCGTGCATGTTCAGCTTGCCCAGCAGCACCGCCCCCGCTTCGCGCAGGCGCCGCACCACCGTGGCATCGCGGTCCGGCACCCACTCCCGGAGCACGTCGGAGCCGGAGGTGGTGCGCACGCCGGCGGTGTGGATCAGGTCCTTCAGCGCGATCGGCACGCCGTGCAGCGGACCGCGCCAGCGGCCTTCCGCCAGCTCCGCCTCCCGGGCCCGCGCCTCGGCCAGCGCCGGCTCGGCCAGCACAGTAAGGAAGCTGTTGAGCACCCCATCCCGCTCGCCGATGCGCTCCAGGCAGGCGGTGGTGGCCTCCACCGGCGAAACGTTGCCGGCGCGGAGCTGCGCGGACAGCTCGCTGAGTGAGAGGTCCAGGAGGTCGCTCATCCGCCGGTGTCCGGGGTGGGGAGGAGCGCGGGCTCTTCGTCCTCCAGCGGCAGGGCGCGGAGCTGCGCCGCCAGCTCATCCTGCAGGACCAGCCGGTGAGCCAGCTCGGCCTGCTCTTCCGGGGAGAGCTGCCCGGCCAGCGCTTTCGGCAGGCGGTGGAGGACGTCCTGGTTCATTGCGGAAGAAGAGTCGAGAAGCCCGGCCGGACTCGCAGAGTCCGGCCGGGACGCACATCAGGCGCCGAACTTCTCCTGGACGCCCATGTAGCTGGTAAGGATCGGCACCACGTCTAGCCCGCGGATCCGGCCCACGCCGCCCGCGCTGGCCGCCGTCTCGCCGAAGGAGGTGACGGTGTCCGTCCGTACGGTGGGACCCCAGAACAGCACCGGGCACGGCTCGCCGGTGTGGTCGCCGTACGTCACCGGGGTGGAGTGGTCGCCGCTGAACATCAGGATCAGCTTGCCGTCCACCGCATCCAGGATCTGCTGGATCATCGTGTCGATCTTCTCGATGATCGCCACCTTACCCTGGGCATTGCGGTCGTGACCCGCAATGTCGGGGCCCTTGACGTTGCAGAGGATGAAGTCGTGGTCCTTGAGCGCCGCGATCACCGCGTTCCCCATCGCTTCAGTGTCCGTGTCCAGGCCCGCGGTCGAGCCTTCCACATCGATCACGTCCATGCCCAGGTAGTTGCCCAGGCCCTTCACCAGGCCCACCTCCACGATGCAGGCGCTCTTCACGTTCCATCGCTTGTTGAACGGCGGGAGGTCCGGCGAGACCCCGATGCCGCGCGGCAAGGCAATGTTGGCGGGTGGGAGGCCCTGCTCGCGCCGCCGCTGGTTCACCGGCAGCCCGTCCATCAGCTCATAGCTCTTCCGGACGAATTCGTTCAGGATCCGGGCGGTCTTGGCGCTGGCCTCATCGCCCGGGTTCTCGGCGCGCGCTTCCCACACCCGGACGCCGTCCGCGTGCGGATCCACGTCCGTCACCTGGTGACCAAGGCCCGGTCCCCGGAGCACCAGCGCCGCGCGGTGCGCGATCGACTCCTTGAAGAAGCAGGTCACGTCCTCGATCTGCAGCCCATTCACCGCCGCGGCCAGCTCCGTGGTGCCTTCGTTGATGCGGCCAGCGCGCCGGTCCAGCACGGTGAGGTCCGCGTCCACGGTGGAGAAGTTGCAGCGGAACGCCAGGTCGCCGCGCTGCACGTCCATCCCGATGCCCAGCGCCTCGAAGGGTCCGCGGCCGGGGTAGTACTTGTAGGGATCGTAGCCGAGGATCGCGAGGTGGCCGGTGTCGCTGCCGCCGCGGATGCCCGCGCCGATCGGATCCATCAGCCCGCTCTCGCACTCGGCCGCCAGGCGGTCCAGGGTGGGGGTGTTCGCAGCTTCCAGCGGCGTCTTGCCGCCGAGCTCGGGAACGGCCCGGTCGCCGAGCCCATCACCGATGAGCAAGAGCGCGGGGTAGGTGTCGGAATGTGCTGCCATACTGGTCCTTCGTAAATCGTGGTCGGCTCGAACACGCGGGCAAAATCTCCGCGTGCGACCTGTAAGACAGGCCGCCTGCCGTCCTTTTGTACCGCAAACTGCAGCCGCAGGTCAGGGTGTCGGCTGCGACGCGGCCCTTCCGTCCCTTCCTACCAGTCTTCAGTCCAGAAAGCTCACTTCCCCCACGTTCGCCGCAACCACGCGCCCGGCATCGGTGCGGATCAGCAGCCCGCCCGCGGCGTCAAGGCCCACCGCCGTACCGGTGACTGCCTCCTGGCTCCAACGCAGCCGGCGACCGGTCGTCGTGTCCAACCCGGTCCACCGCTCGTGGAGAGGCGTCAGGTCTTCGGCGAGCAGGAGTGCCCAGTACCCCGCAAGCTGCGGCAGCAGCGCTTCCAGCACCGCTTCCGGCGTAATACCGGGAAGGGAGTCCGCCAACCGCGCGGTCCGGTCGGCCAGCGCCGGATCGTCGGGGAGGGGATTGGACACGTTCATCCCGATCCCAATGGCCACCAGGCCGGGCA
>JAJFMS010001072.1 GCA_020696885.1 Armatimonadota bacterium
CTCCCTGGGCTACTTCGACATGTACCGCACGGCCCGGCTCCCCGCGAACCTGATCCAGGCCCAGCGAGACTACTTCGGCGCGCACACCTATCAGCGCATCGACCGCGAAGGCACCTTCCACACCGAGTGGGCGGGGGAATAGGTCTTAGACACAGAGGGACACAGATTTAGACAAGAGAAGACACAGAAAGGAATGGGCCAGGGTGAATGCGCTTTCGGCTTGAAGTCACGCCGCGAACCCCTCCCCCTTCCCTCTGTGTCCCTCTGTGTCTAAGAATCTGGAGTGAAAGTCAATGATCGGTATCGGGATCATCGGCGCCGGGCGGATCTGCGGCGCGCACGCCACGGCGGCGCTGGCGCTGCCGGGGACGCGGCTGGTGGCTGTGGCGGACGTGGACGAGACGCGCGCGGCGGCGGCGAGCCAGCAGTACGGCTGTAAGGGGCTGGTCGGCTATGAGGCGCTCCTGGAGGAGGCCGGGGTCGACGCCGTGGTGGTGGCCCTGCCGCACTTCTTGCATGAAGACGTGACGGTAGCGGCGCTCGCCGCTGGGAAGCACGTGCTCCTCGAGAAGCCGATGGCGATGACCGTGCCCGAGTGCGATGCGATGGTCGCCACCGCGGAAGCCGCCGGGAAGACGCTGATGGTGGCGCACAGCCAGCATTTCTTCCCGCACAACCTGGTGGCGCGGGACGTGATCCGGAACGGAGACCTCGGTAACCTCGTGCTGGCCACGGACACCTGGTACAAGGGCTTCTGGGAAGGCGGCAAGCGCCCGGAATGGTTCCTGGAAGACAGCAAGGGCGGGGGGATGTGGGCCATGAACGGCTCCCACATGATCGACCGGCTCTGCTTCCTGCTGGACAGCAAGGTCACCGCGGTGAAGGCGCGCGTGGGGAACCCGGTGTTCGGGCTGTCCACGGATATGGGCGTGGCGTACCTGGATTTCGAGTGCGGCATCAGCGCCACGATCCAGCACCTGGGCTACCGCGACGGCGTCGGCCGGTTCGAGGCGGAGATCTCCGGCACCGAAGGCCAGCTCAAGCTGAACGGCGACGGCAACGCCCGCGACGTGTGGCGCAGCCGCGGCGGCGCCTGGGAAGCGCTCCCGGTAACCGACCCGGAGCTGGCCACGAAGCCCGGAGCGGACGCGCCGAGCCCGGTGTTCGGCGCACAGATGCTGGAGTTCGCCAGCTCCCTGCAGGAAGGCCGCCCACCCTGTATCTCCATGGACTACGCGCGGCACATCGTGCAGATCCTCACCGCGTGTGAGGAGAGCAGCCGCACCGGGCGGGAAGTGCGGCTGGGGGCCTGAGTCCGCGCCCGTTCGTACGACCTACGCGGTGCTGGCAGTGCCTTACGTGAACTGGTCCGTATAGTAACCGCTCCCGCACTCGTGACAGTGGAAGACAGAGACCTCGCGCAACGATGCGGGCGCCCCGCCCTCGCGAAAATCGCGTGGTGGCGCACCAGGGCCACGGTTCCACCCCTGGCACCCGTCCTGGATTTTCAACAGGTCGCGGTAGCTTCCAGGAATGCCAGTAAACTCACACCACTCGCCGCAGCACATCGGCCAGTCGAGCCGCTGGAGGAACAGCGGTAGGTTCGGAAGCTGGTGGAATTCCTTCCAGGCACGGTCGGGGTCGGCCGCAAACCGGGCGATGGTGCTCTCGGCCTCGAAATGGTTGTCACGCCGGACGTTGCCGCCCACGATGCATTCTGCGCACAGCTCACTTACTGCGGGCTCCTCACGCGCGAGTTGTGGATCGTGAGCCAGTTCGGGATTTACGATCTCCCCAAAATATGGGTAGATCGGAAGGTCCTCTCGCTCGCAGTGATGGCAAGCAGTTCCGAGCCCCGAACCCAGCGCAGAATCCGCCACGTGTTTGAAAACGGTTCCCACTGCACCCCTCCCGCGATCAATGCGATGCGCCCCTTCCTGATCGGCCGCGCGCTACTCCGGCCTTCCGACGGCTCCTAATGACAACTCGTCGAGCCAGAGGGTCTGCTCCTGGGGCAGGAGACCCGGGCCGAAGTAGGGCGCTACGAGGAGCTGGTTGAGCTTCATGTTCGGGAAGTCGGTGGAGCGGAGTACCACGTCCGTGCGGTCCACCACCAGCTTGCCGTCGACCCAGCCGCGGACGACCCCGTCCGCTACCGGGCGGTCCTGCTTCAGATCCAGACGGTTCAGCTTAAACAGCGCGTCGACCGTATGCCAGCGGTCGTCCGTGAAGACCGGCGACTTGCTGTCGTAGAGCTTGCCGTTGTAGCCGCCCTTGAGCGGACCCTGGGTCAGGCCGTGGGGACGGTCCTTGTTCATGATGTCCTGCGCGGCGAGGCGGAGCTTGCCCTCCTGCGGCTCCACGTAGAGCGTGAGGTGGCTGGCGGCCGGTCCGTGGTACTGCTGGTTCTCCGTGGTCATTACCTGGATCAGGTGCGGGTGGTACTCCCGGCCGGTCCAGCGCCAGCCCTTCGACAGCCGCATCCGGAACCGCAGGTGGATGGCGTCCGACGGCGAGAAGAGGCGCCGCACCGCTCCACCGGTCTCCGGCGAGGTGGCTCCCTGCCGCCAGTGGTATTCGATGCAGCCGGCACCGGCGGCGGGAGCGTCCGCCGAGATCTTGAAGCGGTTACCGTCATACCACCC
>JAJFMS010001073.1 GCA_020696885.1 Armatimonadota bacterium
CCTCTGCTCCCCCATATCCACCTTTACGAAGCCGATCAGAAGTGCCCTGGGAGCCAGCCCTAGCGCGACTCCGCCGCCCCATTTCCCCAACTCCCATCCATTTCCTCATTCCCGCATTTCCCGCCCGCCCCGGCCGTGTAGAGACTACGTGAAGGGCAAGGCGAGCGGGCAAACGAACAGGGAGTTCGGAGGCCCCACCCGATGAAGCTCGCCGTCTTCCTTTTGTTCGTACTCGCATCCGCGCTCGCTGTTTCCGCGTCCGCGCAGACCCTCTCCGGGCTCCGCTCGCTCACCACCGCCAAGACCCTCCCGGGCACAAAGCCGCTGGAGATGCAGGGCGACCTCGCGGCGCAGATGGTGGCCGGTATCAACCGCTACCTCACGCGGGAGACGGAGGCCTCCGTCGAGAAGCGGGAGGAGTTCTGGAAGCGGGACTTCGCCTCCGCGCAGGCCTACGGCAAGTCCGTGGAGCCGAACCGCGCCCACCTGCGGAAGTACCTCGGCGTGATCGACCCGCGGGTGTCCCCGGTGGAGCTGGAGCTGATCGCCTCCCCGACCACGCCGGCGCTGGTGGGCGAAACGCGCAAGTACCGGGTGCAGGCGGTGCGCTGGCCGGTGCTGAAGGGCGTGGACGCCGAGGGTCTCCTCCTGGAGCCGAAGGGCAAGGTCGTCGCGAACGTGGTGGCCGTGCCGGACTGCGACTGGACCCCGGAGATGGTGGCCGGCCTCGTTCCGGGGGTTCCGGCGGAAGGCCAGTTCGCGCGGCGCCTGGCGGAAAACGGCTGCCGGGTGCTGGTGCCAGCGCTCATCGACCGGAAGGACACCTACTCCGGCCATCCCGCCGTGCGCATGACGAACCAGCCGCACCGGGAGTTCATCTACCGCGGCGCCTACGAGATGGGCCGCCACATCATCGGGTATGAAGTCCAGAAGGTCCTGGCTGCGGTAGATTGGTTCTCCGCGCAGGACAAGGCCGCGCCGGTCGGCGTTTACGGCTACGGCGAGGGCGGCCTCCTGGCGTTCTACAGCGCCGCCCTGGACGAGCGGATCCAGTCCACCACCGTGAGCGGCTACTTCGGCCCGCGCGAAGAGGTGTACCGGGAGCCGATCTACCGCAACGTCTGGGCGCTGTTGGAAGAGTTCGGCGACGCCGAGATCGCCAGCCTGATCGCGCCGCGCGGGCTGGTGGTGGAATACTGCTTCTACCCCACCGTCTCCGGCCCGCCCGACCCGCGTGACGGCCGCTCCGGCGCAGCGCCGGGAGTGCTCGGTACGCCCGCGCAGGCCGCGGTCGCCGGGGAGGTGAGCCGAGCCCGGGCGCTGGTGGCGAAGCTGGAGCCGGAATGGAAGCTGCCGCTGGTGGAGAACGCGGGCGCCTACCCCGGCGCGGACGCGGCGCTCACCCCGTTCCTCCGGGCGCTGGATCCCACCGTCAAACTCGTGCCGACCGCGAGCCCGGCGAAGGACCTCCGTGCGGGCTTCAACCCGGACGCGCGGCTCAAGCGGCAGTTCGACCAGCTGAACGAGTTCACGCAGAACGCGATGCGCGAGGGCGAGTTCCGGCGGGCCGAGCTCTGGAAGAAGGCGGACGGCTCCAGCGTGGAAAAGTGGCGGGAGAGCACGCGCCAGTACCGCGCCCAGCTCTGGGATGAGGTGATCGGACGCCTGCCCGCCGGCATTGGCCCCGCCAACCCGCGCACCCGCCTAGTCTACGACGAGCCGACCTACACCGGCTACGAGGTGGTGCTGGACCTCTGGCCGGACGTCTACTCCTACGGTATCCTGCTGCTGCCCAAGGGCCTCAAGCGCGGCGAGCGCCGGCCGGTGGTCGTCTGCCAGCACGGCCTGGAGGGTCGCCCCCAGGACGTGGCCGACCCGAAGATCAACAACCCCGCCTACAACCAGTTCGCCGTGCGCCTCGCGGAGCGCGGGTTCGTGACGTTCTCGCCGCAGAACCCCTACATCGGCAAAGACGACTTCCGCGTGCTCCAGCGCAAGGCGAACCCGCTCAAGAAATCCCTCTTCTCCGTGATCGTCCGGCAGCACGAGCGGATCCTGGATTGGCTCTCCACCCAGTCGTACGTCGACCCGGAGCGCATCGGCTTCTACGGCTTGAGTTACGGCGGCAAGACCGCGATGCGCGTGCCGGCGCTGCTCGAGCGGTACGCCCTCTCCATCTGCTCCGCCGATTACAACGAATGGATCTGGAAGAACGTCTCCAGCCGCAGCCGGCTCAGCTACATGTTCACCGGCGAATATGAGATGTACGAGTTCGACCTGGGCAACACGTTCAACTACGCGGAGATGGCGTGGCTCATCTGTCCCCGCCCGTTCATGGTGGAGCGCGGCCACGACGACGGCGTCTCAGTGGACGAGTGGGTGGCTTACGAGTACGCCCGCGCCCAGCAGCGGTACGACCGCCTCGGCATCGGAGACCGCACCACCATCGAGTTCTTCAACGGCCCGCACACGATCCACGGCGTCGGCACTTACGACTTCCTTCATAAGCACCTGAAGTGGCCCAAGCCTGCCGCGGCCGCCGCAGCGAAGTAGTCGCCGCCTGACCTGGTAGTTCGGGGATGGCGCGAGGCATCGTCCACCAGAGCATGTCATCCTGAAGCGCAGCGAAGGATCTCGGACTCGCA
>JAJFMS010001074.1 GCA_020696885.1 Armatimonadota bacterium
CCCTCGCGGCGTGGGTGGGGCTCTGGCTCGGTCGGGCCGCCTTCTGGCGGATTGATGCGGAGCCGGTCCCACCGCCCCCGGCGGAGTGGCCGGCTGTGGTGGCGGTGATCCCCGCTCGAGACGAGGCGGAGGTCATCGGGGAGACGCTCCGCTCCCTCTGGTCTCAGGAATACCCGGGCACGTTCCGCATCGTGCTGGTGGACGACCACAGCGACGACGGCACCGCGGAGATCGCGCTCGGCGCAGCCCGCGCTGTAGGTCGGGAAGCCGAGCTTCAGGTCTTGAGCGCGGAGCCGCTGCCCGCTGGTTGGACCGGCAAGGTCTGGGCGATGCACCAGGGCGTGACCCGCGGTCTCCCCGCCACGGACCCCGCGCGTTACGTCCTGTTCAGCGATGCCGACATCTCGCACGGCCCCGGCGCGCTGGCCGAGCTGGTGAGCCGGGCCGAGGCGGGCGGCTGCGACCTGGTGTCGTTTATGGTCCGGCTCCAGTGCGCCAGCCGGGCCGAGCGGCTGATGATCCCGGCGTTCGTCTTCTTCTTCAAGCTGCTCTACCCGTTCCGGAAGATCAACCACGAGCAGGATCCGCTGGCGGGAGCGGCCGGCGGAACGATGCTGCTGCGCCGCTCCGCGCTGGAGCGGATCGGCGGGATGGAGTGCATCCGCGCCGAAGTCATCGACGACTGCTCACTGGCGGCGGCCGTGAAGCGCGGCGGGCACCGGATCTGGCTGGGGCAGAGCAGCACGTCGGTGAGCACCCGCGGCTACGGCACGCTCCGGGAGATCGTGCGGATGATCGCGCGCACCGCGTACACGCAGCTCGGCTACTCCCCGCTGCGGCTTGCCGGCTGCGTGTTCGGCTTCACGCTCACGTTCCTCGGTCCCCCACTGCTCGCGCTCTCCCTTCAAGGGCCGGGCGCCCTGCTCGGCGCGGCGGCGTGGGTGCTCATGTCGCTGCTCTACCTGCCGATGGTGCGGTTCTACCGCCTCTCGCCGCTCTGGGCGCCGCTGCTCCCGGTTACGGCCTCCGTCTATCTCTGGGCGACGATCCTCTCCGGCTGGTGGCACCACCGGGGCAAGGGCGGGTTGTGGAAGGGCCGGAGCCAGGCGCCACCAAGAACCTCGACCGATTAGGCTTGGCCCATCTCGCCGGGAACTCCGCGCCTCACTTCGCGTACGGGATCTGCCCCAATCGCGCGTCTTCCGGCATCGGCACCTTCGCGAGGTCCTCGCCCTGCTGGAGACGCCATTGATCGAGCTTCCTGCGGAGCTCAGCCCGGGTCCGCGCGTGCTTTGGATCCGCTGCGAGGTCCTCCAACTCCCAGGGGTCGCGCTCCAGGTCGTAGAGCTCCACGGCCGGGCGGTGCTCGTAGCGCTGGACGAAGCGGGCGGCGCGGGCGTCCGTGGCGGCCAGCCGGAGCCAGGAGCTCCAGTAGTCACGACCGTCCTCGTCTTTCCCGGCGCTGATGTGGGTGCGGTAGGTCCCCTCCGGCGCCAGGTTGACGATCAGCTTCCAACGGTTGGTGCGAAGGCTGCGCGAAGGCGCGCGGTTCATCTCCTTATCGCCGGTGTGCGCGCCGAACACCTCGTCGCGGAGCCGCGTGGTCTTGCCGGTCAGCACCGGCAGGAAGCTGCGGCCATCCAGGTCCGGGCTCGCCGGTGCGCCCGCGGCGTCCAGAAACGTGGGTAGCACGTCGATGAGGCTAACCATCGCCCGGGTGGAGGCGCCGCGCCGGACGTGACCGGGCCAGCTCGCGACTAGCGGCACGCGCATCCCGGCGTCGTATAGGTTCCACTTGGCGAACGGCCACTGCGCGCCCTGATCGGACGAGAACAGGAACAGCGTGTTCTCCGCGTATCCGTGCCGCTGCAGGGAGCCGCGGACCTCGCCGAGCTGGCGATCCATCCAGGTAACGTCCGTCAGGTAGCGAGCCCGTGCCGTGCGGGTCTCCGGCGTATCGAGGAGGTAAGGCGGGAGGTGGAGGTTCGCCGGGTCGTAGCCGTCAGCATCGGGCCAGTAGACGTGCGGTGAGTGTGGGCAAACGATGAGACAGAGCGGCTGCCTGGCCCGGTCGTGCTGCTCCAGGAGGCGGTCGACCGTGCGGGTGTCGAGGTCGGTCCAGAGCACCTCCTTCTTGCCCGGCGGCAGCACGTTCGAGCCTTCCAGGTACTCGAACGAAAAGATCGGCCGCGGCCCGATGTGCGTCTTCCCGGCCAGCACCACCCGGTAACCCAGCGCCTGCATCCGCTGCGGAAGCGTGCGCACCTCGTCCTTCACCAGGCTGTGGTTGGTGTGCGCTCCGTTCCGGAACGGATAGAGGCCGGTGAAGAGTGCCGAGCGGGAGGGCGTACAGGTGGGCGAGGCGGCGAAGGCCGCCTCGAACCGCAGCCCCTCTCGGGCAAGTCGGTCCAGGTTTGGCGTGCGTGCGTCCTTCGCCCCGTACGGCCCTGAGTCGTGCCAGGAGTAGTCATCCGCGAGGAACAGCACCAGGTGCGGACGTGCTGCCGCCGGCTCCGCGCTCACTCGCCCAGCCATCGACACCCCGACCACCGCGAGGCACAGCACCAACCAGCGCACCAGCAGCATCACACGGTCCTCTTGCGCCCGTCATCGGCGGGCACGGCTAGGGGCAGTTTTTGACAGGA
>JAJFMS010001075.1 GCA_020696885.1 Armatimonadota bacterium
TCATCCTGCGACATCCGTTTGCCGACCATCAGCTCCACCAGGATGCGGCCCATGGCGAAGACGTCCATCTTCTTACCGGACTCGGCGTCTTCCACCGAACGCTCCTGGTACTCCGGCGCGAGGTAGCTGTCGGAGCCGTAGAGCTGGTCCGTAGTCTCTCCCGGCGCACGATACCAGTGCGCCGCGCCGAAGTCGACCACCACGGGGTCGCCGTCCTCATTCAGCCGCAGGTTGGCGGGCTTGAGGTCATGGTGCACCACGTTGCGGCTGTGGAGGAACGCCAGCTCGTGGCAGAGGCAGACGCACCAGCGCACCAGCACCTCGGTCTCGGGTTTCTGGCCGGACTTCAGCACCGTCTCGAGATCCGGGCCGGGCACGAAGTCGGTAACGAGGTAGGAGTAGCCCTCGAACTGGAACGCATCCCAGAACCGCGGGATCAGCTCGTAGTTCCCGATGCGGCGCACCACGTCTCGCTCGGTGGCGTAGACGCGCTGCAGCTCGTGCACCTGGCTGGGCCGGGTGGCGGGGAAGAACTCCTTGATGAAGCAGATCTGCCCCTGCTCATCCAGCGCCTTGTAGGCGGCGCCGAACGCTCCCTGGCCCAGGAACTGCTGCACCTGGTAGCGCCCCTTGCCGGCCAGCCACTCGCCGGGTGCAAGCAGGTACTGCTCGCCTGTTCGAATTCGCTTAGGCATTGGGGTTAGGCGCTTCCAGCACCCGGATGACGGTGAGCTCTCCGACTTCGATCTCATCGCCGGCCTTCAACGGCACTTCCGCTTCGGCCTGGACCCACTGTCCGTTCAGGCGCGTGCCGTTGGTGCTGTTGAGATCGGTGAGCACGTAGTGCGCGCCGCGCATGAAGATCTTCGCATGCCGCCGGGAGACGGCGTCATCGAGGCGGAGGTCGATCTCGGGATGAATCCCGCGCGTGGCGTCCGGGCGCCCGATGAGTCCCTCGCCCTTGATCTCCACTTCGATGGCGCGCCGGCCGGTCCGGACCTCTACTCGTAGGAGTGGAGCCTGAAGGGATTCCTGGGGAGGCGCGGCCGGGGGAACCGGGGGCCCGAAGGGCGAAACGGGAGCCGGGGCAGGCGGGGCCACCCCGGGGAGCGCTGCCGGAGGGGGCGGTGCAAACGGGTTGGCCGCGGGAACGGGGCCTGACAAGCCCCCCAGACCGAGGGAGAAATCGCCCAACCCGGTAGCGGGGGCTGCCGCGCCGGCAGGCGGAAGCGGCGCGACCGGGCTGGCCGGCAGGGCAGGAGGGGGTGGTGCGGGTGGAGCCGCGGAGCTGGGGCCGTCCAGATCCAGCGCCAGGTCCCAATCAGAAGCGGTGCCGGTGCCGCCCGTAGCCTGGTGGATTCCGGCAAATGGGTCTACTGGCGCCTGGGGTGGCCAGAGGGCGGCGATCTCCGAAGGGCTGGAAGTGGGCGGCGAGACACTTCCCCCCACCGATTCCGCGAGCTCGTTCGGCGGAAGCGCCTTGAGCCACGCCGCGAGGATGTCGTCATCCACGGAGCTACTCACCGCGGGCTCGGGTTTTTTCTCCGGCTCGCTCGGCTGGCTTCCGGAGGCCCCTCCGGCGGACCATTGCTCCCAGAATTTGTCTTGACTCAAAGCCATCCCCCCGCACCATCTTTAGATCGACTTCAGATCCTGGTACTACGTGATCGTTCTACGGGGTAATCCCGCTTTCCTTTGCTGCGGTTGCTTGTGCACCGGCGCGGGCTCAGGGGCGGATCACCGTTCCGTCCGCGCGACGGATGGCCGGCCAGGCCCCGTTGAACGGGTCCTCCGGGAACGGGTAGCGAGCCGCCGCGGCCTCGTCCAGGTCCACCCCGAACCCGGGCGCGTCGCTCGGCCACATGCACCCGTCGCGGATCTCCGGGCTTCCGGGGAACACCTCCCGGGTGCGCTCCGGGAAGAAGTACTCTTCCTGGATGCCGAAGTTGTAGCAGGCCAGGTCCAGGTGGAGGTTCGCCGCGTGGCCCACCGGCGTCACGTCGCCGGGGCCGTGCCAGGCGGTCCGGATCCCGAAGTACTCGCAGAGCGACGCCAGCTTCCGGGCCGGGCTGAGACCGCCGATGGTGGAGACGTGGACACGGATGAAGTCGATCAGGCGGTCCCGGATCAGCGGCAGGTACTCGTTGACGTTGGAGAACAGCTCCCCCATCGCGATCGGCACGCTGGTCTGCTGGCGGAGGATCGGGAAGTAGCCGATATCCTCGGGCGCGAACGGGTCCTCCAGGAAGAAGAGGTTGTACCGCTCGAGCTGCTTGGCGAGGTTGATCGCCTGGATCGGCGGGATCCGCTCGTGGATGTCGTGCAGCAGCTCCACCCGTCCGCCGAACTCGCCCCGGAGGTGCTCGAACAGGTCCAGTACGGAATGGACGTAGGGGGTCGGCTCCCACACCGCTTGCTGCGCGGCGGCTCCCTTCGCGCCGTAGGTGGAGTAACCCGGAATCGCCACCTGCGCGCGGCAGTGGGTATAGCCCAGCTCCATCGCGGCGCGCACCCGATCGGCCACCTCATGCTTGTCTTCGCCGGAGCAGTGGCGGTACAGCGGCACCCGGTCCCGGCACTTGCCGCCCAGGAGCTGGTACACCGGCATCCCCGCGCGCTTGCCCTTGATGTCCCAGAGCGCCT
>JAJFMS010001076.1 GCA_020696885.1 Armatimonadota bacterium
GGGGGCGCCGCGGCGGGGGCCGCGATGGGCGTTGGGTTGTGGGGGGGCGGGAACTGGGCCGTCTCCCTGGGTCCGGTTGCGGCGCCTCCTGCATGGAAGGCGGCTGCCCGCGCTCGTCCGCAGCCGGCGGCCCCCGCGCCGGAGCCGGTATTCGAGCCGGTGGCGGACGATACGCCTCGCGAGCTGGCGGGGCCCCCCGAGCCGACCGAGCGAGACCTGCTGGAGCAGGCACGCGCGGCCGAGGCTGCTGAGCGGTGGGAAGAGGCCACGGACTATTACGGCAAGGCATGGGCCCGGGCCGTGGAGGCCAAGAAGGAGGCGCTGGAAGGCATCCAGCGGTCCGCCGAGGCCGCCGGAAACACCACCACCGCCCGAGATGCGGCGGAGCACCTGGCCGCCGATTCCACTCGAAAGGAGATGAGATGAACGCCCGACGAGCGATCGACCACGGCGGCGCTGGAGCTCCGCGACGACCGGCGGCGACCGCGGGTCCTG
Organism: Armatimonadota bacterium; assembly: GCA_020696885.1. The sequence goes on from JAJFMS010001076.1 coordinate 496, forward strand.
CGCCGGACTCGCAACATCGCGGTCTGGATGCCCACCCCGATTCCGTGGAATGGGGAGCTACTGATGCTCGACGGAAAGCTGTACGCGCCGGTCCGCGAGTTCGTCAGCTTCCTCAACGACCGCTTTCCCCGCATGCCGGCGCTCCAGGTGGACTGGGACTCGCAGACGCGGCGCGTCTACGTGCGGCGCGAAGCGGAAGGGGGGTCGCTGGTGCGCATCCGCACTCTTCCCATCCGGGGCGGTGTAAGGATGAGTGCGCGGCCGGTGAGCGTCGGCGCCACCAAGGGCGCGCCGAGTGTAGCGGCTGGCGCGGAGCCCGAAGCAGCGTTGGTAGGTGAAGGCGCCTTCGCCGCCGGCGTGACGCTGCTGGGCGTCGGGGACGCCCGGGGGGCGCTGGTGCAGCTCCGGGAGGCCCGGACGCAAGGTATGGCGGACGCGCAGCCGGTGGCGGACTGGCTCCACGGGGCCCCGCAGGCGCTGGGGACGCTCCGGCTGCGGTGGTCGGAGGACCTGCCGAAGGGCCAGGTTCTGTTGGACGGCGTACCGGTAGAGGCGGAGACCTTCGCGGTGGTCACCACGGCCGGAGAGCACCGGCTCACCTGGCAGCCCCAGGATGGACCGCAGACGGCTTATGGGCCGGCCCAACTCCCGCCCGACCTGTGAGTGGAGGTGATAGGAGCCCGTGAGCGCCCAGGAACGAGACCAAGCGTGGGAGTGGGAGCGGGTCTACGGGGATGTGAACCTTCGTAGGCGAATGGAGGCGCTCGCCAGGCACGTGCTCAGGCGTGAGCCCGACCCAGAGTTGGTGGAAAGTCTTCTGGACCGGGTCTGGGACCGGCTCCAGGTCACGGTTGCGGAAGAGCTCGAGAGACTTCAGGATCGGGTGGCCTTTCTCCACTTTGTCTACGCACACGCCCGGGTGGTGTTGAGAACGCAGCAGCGCCATGAGGTTCGCCTGCAAGATGCGGAGTTGCCGGCCCGGCAGGACGAGCGCGCGGAAGACCCCGCGGCAGCGCTGATTCAGAAGGCACGAATGGCGACGATGATGCGTGCGTTGGAATGCCTGACTCCCCTCCAGCGGAGTTGCGTCCAGTTGCGCCACAACGACCTGACGTACGCTGAAATCCAAGCCATCCTGGGCATCCCCGCACCCTGGGCGCGAAAGCTGGTTGAACGTGCACGGTTCCAGCTCGGCAGATGCGTGCCGGAGCTGCAGGAACTGCCGGATACCGAAGCGACACGCTGTCGGTACTGTCCACATCGGAAGGAACGGTAAACGATGAGCCCGGAGCTCCTTCCCGAGGGGTTTGACGAGGCGGCGCGGGCCGTGCTCGCAGAGATGCGGGTGGGCAACTGTCCCGACCCGGAACAGATTGACGCGTACGCGGAGCACCTGCTCTCCGGCGGAGAGATGCGGGCGGTGCGGCGGCACCTGCGGGAGTGCCCCGCCTGTCTCCACGCATTGCTCGAGGGCCGGGAAGAGTATGCGGATGTAGTGGCGCTCCATCGCCGACCCTGGCGGTCAGCAGGCCTCTTACTGGATGGGCAACTGCCGGACGAAGAGTCGGAGTTCCGGTACCGGTTGCACCTGGAGCGCTGTGTGCGCTGCCGCGATATCGCGGGGCTGCGGAGTTGGGTGCGCGGGCTTCGCGGCATGGACGGCGGTCGGCTCCCGGACCGGTTCGAGCCGGTCTCGGTGGCGGCGGTGCTGCGGGCACGCCGTCTGGGCTACTGCTCGACCGCCGCCGCTGGGCTGCTGGCGGTAGCCGTGATTACGCTGGTGGTGGCCCCGCAGGGCCAGGGGACTTCCTACACCCGCAAGAGCGTGCCCGGGAACACCGGGCCGGGCGGGGAGTCGCAGTCCGGTGTCCGCGCGCTGGCCGGACTGATCAGAGACGACGCGACGCTCGAAGAGCTGCAGGCGGCCTGCAAGGCGTACAGCGACTGGGAGCAGGACCCCAGGCTGGCGCAAAATCCGTGGTTCCTCCAGCGCCTCGCCGTCGTCTTCGAGCGCCGAGCGAGTCTGGAGAGCGATCCCGCGCTCAAGAGCTATTATCGTCGGCTGGCCGAGGGGATCCGAAAAATGGGAGTGATGAAGCCATGAACGCTGGGATTCGCTGGGCCGCGTCGCTGCTGGTCCTGATGATCGGGGTGGTCCTCAGCGGGGCTGCACCCACCCGTGGGGCTGTGCCGTCGCGACGGTATGCCCTGATCGTGCTGGCGGGCAATCTCCCGGCGGCCGAGAACGACCTCCGCCTGGTGCTCGCCGGGCTCAACCGGAAGGGTTTCGTGCGCGGCGACATTCAGGTGCTGCAAGGGCCGCAGGCGACGCACGCCCATGTAAGGGAGGCGTTGGGCGTGCTGCAGGTCCGCGCGGAGAAGGGCGACGAGGTGCTGGTCTATCTGGACACGCACGGCACGTTGGCGCCCAACCCCGCCGGACCCCCCGTCCCGGCACTCCAACTCTATGGCGGCTACCTGTGGTGCAGCGAGCTGAGCCGATGGGTTCGCGCCTTCGTCCCGAACGGTGTCAAGCCGACGGTGGTCATCGACGCGTGCTACGCAGCCTCCCTCAGCAAGAGCGTCGGTCCGTTCACCGCGAAGTCGGTCCGTTGGGAGGACATCGCGCCGCGGAACACCGTGGTCCCCCCGGCCGATAGCGCGACGAAGGGAGGCGAGAACCTCCCGTATGTCCGCTGGGCCGCCAGCGGCACGGACCAACCCGCCTGGTCGGTGCGGCTTCCGAACGGCCGTACCGTAAGCGCCTTCACGAGTGCGTTCTTCGAGGCGCTCGCCTTGGAGCCGGACGTCACGTGTGACTCGATGCTCCAGCGGGTGCGAGCCCGGGTCGCGCAGCTGACCCACAAGGCGCCGACAGTCCAGACGCCGCAGCTCGACGGCGCCTATGGGCCGCGAAGTGCCGTTCTGGGTGGCCAGGAGGCCCATCCGGCGGCCGGGCCGCTGCGGGTGCGCGTGCAGCAGGGTCCCGGCGCTGCCAACCTGGCGCCGTACCTGACCGGACTGCCCGGAGTGGAGCTGGTGACGAGGAAGCAGGCCGGATCGGACGACCTGGTCTTCTCCGTCACCGGCGCCGGGAGCTCCGCCGCTGCCAGCGTGGAGCGAGCGGGTCGCCCGGGAGCGGGGCGGATCCACGCGTCCACCGAGCAAGAGCTGGGCGC
>JAJFMS010000067.1 GCA_020696885.1 Armatimonadota bacterium
GCCCGTGAGCCCGGAGTCCAGGTAGGTCGTCGCATTGGCCGGGGTGGTGGCGAACAGGTCGAACGTGGTCCCGCCGGGTAAGCGGCGCAGGATCTCGAAGCCGCTCTCGTTGGCACTGTTGTCTTCCCAGTTCAGCCGGATCGCGTGAGCGGTGAGGGCGGTGGCGGTGAAGTTGCGCGGGCTCGCGGGCACGGCCGGGAAGGTGGTGCCCGTGGCGGTGCCGGAGTAGCCTGAGCTCCCCGAGGTGTTGGTGGCCTGCAGCCGGTAGGTATAGGTGGTGCCGGCGTTCAGCCCGGTGTCCTGATAGGTGACGCCGCCTCCCAGGGTCTCGCCGGCGAGCACGTAGGACTGGCCGCCATTGGCGGACCGCTCCACCCGCACCGCGGGTGGGCTGGGGTTGTTGTCCGTCCAGCGCAGGACCAGCACCTCGGCGGAGGCCGGCGTGATCACCAGACCGGAGGGCGCAGCGGGCAGTGTCAGGCCAGTGGCCTCGGTGCTCGGCGCGGACTCGCCCCCGGCGTTGACGGCGCGCACGCGGTAGACGTACTCGCTATTCGGCGCGCGGTCGGTGTCGGTGAAACCCGAAGCTCCGGCGCCGGCGGTGCCTATCTGGCTGAAGGCGTTGCCGTTCTTCCGCTCGATCTTGAAGCCGGACTCCGTGACACTGGCTTCGTTCCAATGCAGCACGATCTGACCGGGCGCGCCGGCCACGGCCGTCAGGCTGGTGGGCACCTTCGGCAGCGTGGGCAGGTCGACCACGTTGGAGTAGCCGGAGTTACTGGCGGTGCCGGTGGCCTGCACCCGGTACGAATAGAGGGTATCCGGCTCCAGACCGGGGTCTATGAGCAGCGTCAGCTCCGGCGTGGTGCCGCCGATGAACAGGAACGCCCCGCTGCCGCCGGTCCGGCGCTCCACCCGGAAACCGGTCTCGTTGGAACTGTTGTCGGTCCAGGTGAGGCGCACGGTGGTGGAGTTGGTGAGCGTGGCGGTGAGCCCGTCCGGCGCGGTCGGCGGCCCGGGGGCCGTGGTGGCGGTGGCCTCGTTGGAGTAGTCCGACTCCCCATTCGGACCGTACGCGCGGACGCGATAGGTGTAGGTCGAGTTGGCCAGCAGGCCCGCCGTATCCGTATAGAGCACCTGCTTGCCGATGCCGGTGCTCGCCGCCCGCACGGTCAACTGCGAGAAGTCGCCGGTCGGGCCGCGGCGCTCCAGGCGGAAGCCGGTCTCGTTGGGGCTATTGTCCTTCCAGGCGACGCGGATCTCGAGGCTGGTCACGGCCGCCGCCACCAGGTTGGAGGGCGCCGCGGTCGGCGGTGCCGGAGTAGTGGCGGTGGCGGTATCTGAGTAGGCCGAGGAGCCGCCGCCGTTCCACGCTTTGATGCGATAGACGTAGGTCGTCTGCGGCTCGACCGGCGTATCGGCGTAGGTGATGATGTTGGAGCCGAGCTCCACCAGTGGCGTGAACGCCGCCGCGCCGATCTTCCGCTCGAGCCGGAACTCGGACTCGTTGTTGCTGTTGTCCTGCCACGCCAGGTTGATTCGGGTGGCGGAAGCAGGCACCGCCGTAAGCGCGGACGGAGCGGTCGGCGGCAGTGAGGGGATGGTGACCCCCACCTCGTTGGACGTGGCGGAGTCCCCCAGCGCCCCGGTGGCCCGGACGCGGTAGATGTACGTGGTGTCCGACGCGATGCCGCTGAGGTCCGCGTAGGTCACCGTGCCGGTGCCGGCATGAGGTCCGGGAGCAGCCAGCTCCGCAAACGCGCCGGTGGTTCTGCGCTCGATCCGGAAGCCGGTCTCATTGGCGCTGTTGTCCTGCCAGGAGAGCCGGACCTCGCTGCTGGAGAAGGCGGTGGCGGTGAGGCTGGTGGGAGCAGCGGTCGGCGCCGGGGGAGTGGTGCCGCCGGCTTCGTTGGAATAGGCAGAGCTGCCGCCCAGGTTGACGGCGCGCACCCGGTAGGTGTACGTGGTCTGCTCCACCACGCTCGTATCCGAAAACGCGGCGAGGCCCGCGCCGACCGCGCCGACGACGCTGAAGCTCCCGCTGCCGGTCTTGCGCTCGATCTCGAAGCCGGTCTCGTTGCCGCTGTTATCTTCCCACGCGAGATCGATCCGGGACGGCGAGAGCACCGCGGCGGTGAGGTTGCCCGGGGCCGCAGGCGGTGGCGGCAGCGGCGCCACGGTAACGGTGTTGGAGAACGCCGAGCTCCCGGCGCCGTTGTAGGCGCGCACCCGGAACGCGTACGTGGTGTCCGCCGCCAGTCCGGTGCTTAGGTAGCTGGTGCTGTTCGCGCCAAGCGTGGCGATGACCCCGAAGGCGCCGCCGTTCGCGCTCCGCTCCACGCGGAAGCCGTCTTCTCCGGTGCTGTTGTCGCTCCAGTTAAGCTGGACGCCGCCGGTCTGGAGGGTGGCGGTGAGCCCACTGGGCGCCTGCGGCGGGCCCGGGCGGAGGCCGGTGTGAACGACGAATACCTGGGTAGTGGTCCGGTAAACGAAGCCGCCATCCGGGAGCCCGGTGAACTCGATCGGGAAGCCCTGGGTGGCCGGCAGCGGCAGCGTTCCCAGCAGCAGGAAGGTGTTCTTGTCGTAGGCCCGGATCTCGGAGGAACTGCCCTCCCCATAGAGGTGATAGACCCGGTTGAGCTGGCCGTCGACCACCGGGATGTTGCCCCCGGCGCCATAGCGGCCCATGAGCACGTCCGCGTCCGGGTCCCACAGGTACCCGCCGTTGGAGTAGATCATCCCGCCGTGGTAGACGCCGCCGATCCAGAAGTCGTGCAGCGCGTGGCTCTGCGGGCTGATGGCGGTGAGCCCCTCGGCGGTGAGCGCATAGGTGGTCACGCCGGCGCCGGTGGTCTCGTTGTGGAACAGGTAAACCTTCTCGCCGCTGGGATGCATCGCGTGGACGTTGTTCCAGAACGCCATGTTCTGGCGTCGCACGCCGTCGTCATATACGGCCGTGCCGGCGCTGCGGGGGCTCAGTCCGTAGTGCCGCATCGTTACCATCACCGCGTGCGGCTGGGTCGGCACCACGTCGATGTCTTCCACGCCCAAGTGCTGACCAGGCATTACCGGGAACTGGATCTCCGGCGTCATGGTGGGGAGGTGCATCCGGCGGACCTGGGAGGCGCCGCCCAGGAACACGTACAGGAACTGGCCGTCGTCCGAAATAGAAGACAGCTCCGGCTCGCTGCCGATGAACACGGGCGTCCCCACCTGCATGGTGGCGGGATTGAGCGGTAGGATGCTGTTGCCGTTGGGTACGCTGCTGCCCAGGGAGAGGTACACCATCCCGGTGGTCTGGTCCACGGACATGCCGCTGTTCTTGATCGACAGCATCTGGACGCTGTCGCCCGGCCCCAGCACTCCGGCGGGTCGACGCGGCGCCGGAGCCGAACGCCGGTAACCGACGGCGTTGGCGTGGACGGCCGTAATCAGCACTAAGAACAGCCAGAGACATGCCGGAAACAGGCGACGCTGCGACATGGAAGCTCCCGGAGTCGGAGGTGGCACCGGTAAGGGGCAACTGAGTACCGGTAGGTTGAAATGGATACAGATTACTATTTCCTGGAAGCGCTCGGTTTTCCTGCAGTCATCCGGTCAACGGGTGGGTGCTACCATCCGGGCAAGCCAGCATCGGGAGGGGTAATGCGTGCTCCGTAATGCGTAACGAAGCCGCCCTCGCTCGATGGGCCTGGACGTTACGCATCACGAATTACTGGAGGCTTCCCATCCGCGTGCTGGCGCTCTTTCCCGGCTCCTGGACCGGCCGCTGTAATATACTTCCGGGTGCGGGAGACTCTTCTTCCCGCCATCGGGCGGCTGCGGGGTAACGCGGATGAAACTGGTTCATTACTACACACCGGCACAGGGCGGAGTCTGGGGCTTGATGGAGTTCGATCGGGTCCATCCGATCGCTACGGATGCGGGGAGCGGCGGCGCGTTCCTGGCGTCCTTCCTCCAACTCCCGAACCCGGTGACCGCGTTGACCGAGATCTACGGCGAAGCTCAGCACGGCCAGGGCGTTTCGTTCGACGAGCTGTGGGCGGCGCCGAACGATCCCAGCGTGCCGCACCTGCTGGCGCCGCTGGACCTCCAGGAAGTGTGGGCCGCGGGCGTTACTTACCAGCGCAGCAAGGTCGCGCGGATGGAAGAGTCCGTGGGCGGCGGCAGCTTCTACGACCGCGTCTACGACGCCGCGCGCCCCGAGATCTTCCTGAAAGCCACGCCGTCACGGGTGTCTCCACCTGGCGGCCCGGTGCGGATCCGGAAGGACGCGTTGTGGAACGTGCCGGAGCCGGAGCTGGCGCTCCTCTTCACCCCCCGCGGGAAGCTGGTGGGCTATTCCATCGGCAACGACATGAGCTCGCGGGACATCGAGGGCGAGAATCCGCTGTACCTGCCCCAGGCGAAAGTCTATAACCAGTCCGCGGCGCTCGGCCCGGTGATCTGGCTGGAGGGGACCGCGGAGCCGCGCCGCCTGTTCGACATCACGCTCACCATTGAGCGCGCGGGTGCGGTAGCGTTCACCGGCACCACCAACACCAACCAGATGAAGCGCGGCTACGGGGAGCTGATCGACTGGCTGCTCCGGGACAACGACCTCTCCCACGGCGGCTTCCTGATGACCGGCACCGGCATCGTCCCCCCGGACGAGTTCACCCTCGCCCCCGGCGACGTGGTGAGCATCGAGATTGAGGGAATCGGCGTGCTGCGGAACACGGTGGTGCAGGGGTAGGCGCCGGGTTAGTGGCGTGATGGGATACTAACCGCAGAGGCGCAGAGGACGCAGAGAGGGAAAGAGGGGGGTTTGCGGGAGGGATAAAGCGGGCTCATATAGCCCCTGACTCCATCCCGTTATCCTGTCAACAACTCTCCCTCTCCCTCAGCGTTCTCTGCGGTTAACATCCCACTCCTTCCATCACTCCCCACCACTCTCGCGTCGCTTGGCCTCCGCGTCGGCGGCCACGAATACCTGGTAGCAGTAGAGCAGCAGGGCGGGAATGACCCCGTAGACGGAGAGCGCGCCCAGGATGAAGATCGCCTCCCCCACCATGTCCTCGGCCGTGGGGGCGCGGAGGCCGGCCATGATCTGGATCACTCCCCGCTCCAGGTTCAGGAAGGTGAGCGCCACGATCACGGCCATAAGCGGCAGCCCAAGCGAAGCGAACGTGTCCCAGCCGGAGAGGCCGGTGGTGCGCCGGACGTAGGCTACCCAGAGCCACACCCGCCACACGGCCACCACCACCAGGAAGCCGAGGTTGAGCTGCGCCGCGGTGGTGACCTCGAGCCAGCGCTCCACCGGGATGGCATACAGCAGCGCCGGGGCCGCCGTGAGCGAGACGTAGGTGAGCACGCCCCGGTACGACCACTTGCGGGGCCGCAGCGGCAGCACCACCAGCCAGAGCACGCCAGCCAGCAGCAGCACGTAGATCAGGGAGCCGCCACCCAGGTGCTGCAGCATCCCGGCCTCCGGATCGTCCCACCACCGCCCCATCCCCACGATCCACGTGCAGAACAGACCCAGCGCGAGGTGGCGCGGACCCAGGTTCTCGAGCTCCGTGCCCGAGGCGCGGAACGTGAGGAGTCTCCAGTAGAAGGCGCCCAACTCCTTCACGCTTCCTGCCATCGTGTTCTCCGTGGCTAGCGCGTTACCGCGATCTCTTCTTCCTTCTCCACCCGGGGCAGCTCCTGGCTACTGGAAGAGACCACCGTACCGTCCCGCACCGCCTGCAGGAGCAGCGCGCTCTCCTCTTTTGTTAGCTCTTCCTTGAAGCGGAGCTTCAGCCCCCGGAGTTGCTGGAGGTGGTCGTGGATGTCCAGGCCGCCGCGCTTGGCTTTCTCGTCCAGGATGGCGTGAAGCTGCGGGTGGGTGAGGGAACCGACCTCCAGGCCGGCATCGCTGAACAGCGCCTTCCGCTGCGGCTCCGTCAGGCTCTGGTAGAAGCGGAGCAGGGAGAAGACCTCCTTGGCGATGCTCGCCTCCGCGCTCGCGACATTGCTGCGCGTCAGCACCTGAAGCTGCAGCGGCGTGAGGGCGGTGAGTGGGAGCAGCGTGGCGAACGGAACCGGCTGGCCCACCGCGGGGCGGAGCTTGAGATACTCCTCCAAAGGAGCCGCCGGCGGCAGCCCGGACCGGTCGATCGCCTCGGTGCGGCTCCGGAACAACTGGTATCCGCGCGCATTGGGACGATGCACCGCCTCGATTCTCTGCGCCAGGTCGTTCATCACGTCGGTGACCTTGCGTCCGCCCGCGGTGACGGTGGAGGAGCTGCCGCCCATCACCCGGTGCCGGGAGAGGATCGGGATGCCGCCCTCCTGGGCCAGCTTCACCAACACCTCGTCGCGCTCACCGTTGAACCGGCCGCTGTCCCCGATCGCTTCGGGGAACACCGGATCGCCTTCCGGCGCTTCCGGCGGCTTCGCCGCTCCGGCCTGCTTCAGGAAGTCGATCGTCCAGATCGCTCCCACGATCCAGTCGTCCCGGAGCCCGGTAGCCCGCGCGCGGATCGAGGGGACGCCAAGGTCATTTTTGTCGTCCAGGTCGAAGCTCGCCAGCATCGGCGCGATGAGCTTCGCCTCGCGCTTCTTGGCAATGGCGAGGATGAGCTGGTGGACCGGCTCCGCCGCGGCCGGCGGGATCGAGATGGTTACGGTCTGGCCGTTCAGCACCCGGTCGCGGTCCGCGGGAGGGACGTGCGACCAGAGGAGCAGTGCGAAGGTCTGGACCAACTGCACGTCGTTCTGCTTCGCCTCGGGCAGCACGCCGGTCTTGATGCGCCGGGCCGCTTCCGCTGCGGCTTCATCCGCGACCTTGCGGTACTCCTTGAATACGGTGGCCTTCGCGGCCGCGGCGGCCTTTGCGGCGGCAGGGTCCGGGTCCAACCGGTACGCCGCCGGAGTGCCGGGGAGCTTCGTCCACACCCCGTCGTACAGCTCCTCCAGGGCCTGCATCGTCTCCCGGAGCGGCCGGCGCGGCACATAACCCACCAGCGGCTCGCCCGACAACGCCGGTGCGGCGGTGAGCGTGACCTCCGCCACCTGGGAGACGCGCCGGAGGCACTCGCCCAGCGGGGCGCGGGGCGAGCCCAAGGCCACACCTCGCGCAGTTCGCGGATCGTCCGTGTAGTCCGCGCGGGCCGCGCTGGCCAGGCAGAGCGCCAGGGCACAGGCAGAGTAGACCAGGGGGGCAAGTCGTCTCAAGGTGGTTCACCTGCAGGAAGGAAGTGCTCCGAAGCCGAGCCGAGAGCCGCGTTGGGAGCCGCGTCGCGCAGTTGAGTTCTAGCCGCGCCAGGCGCCCCCCTTCACCGGACATCCCAGCCGGTGACGTCCGGCACCGCCGGGCGCTGTATCATGGTAGCGGCGGAAGGCTGGGATAACCGGGGATACATCCATGGAAGCGGCGGACGCGGCAGAGCAGATCAGAGAGCAACTGGGAGGCGAGCATACGGAAGCGGAGAGGTTCCGCGCCCGGGCGGCCCTGTTGATCGCCGTGCTGGCGATGCTCCTGGCGGTAACCAGTCTCGGCGGCGGGAACGTCACGGAAGACATGCTCACCGCCAACATCCAGACCAGCGACGCCTGGGCCTTCTACCAGGCGAAGAACGTGCGGCAGACGGTCAACGAGCTGGCCGCGGACCAGCTCGAGCTGGAGCTCCTGCGCACCCCGGAGATGCCCGCGAAGGCGCGCCAGGGGTACGAGGCCAGGATCCGCGAGTACCGCGGGCGGGTGGCGCGCTATGAGTCCGAGCCGGACCCCGAGGCGCCGGACGATCCCACCCGTGGGGACGGCAAGAAGCAGCTTTCCGCCCGCGCCAAGACCCTGGAGCAGCAGCGAGAGCGCGCCCAGAAGCAGGACCCGAACTTCGACTTCGCCGAGGCACTGTTCCAGATCGCCATCGTCCTGGGCTCCGTCGCGATCCTGGCGACCTCACGTCCGGTGCTGGCGCTCTCGCTGGCGATGGGGGCGGTGGCGACAGTGTTGATGCTGAACGGGTATTTTCTGTTCATGCATCTCTTCTGACGGGCGAGGCCGCGCCTGTTCGTCACCACTCGGGCTTTACCCACCCGTTTCGGGAGGTTGCGAGGCTTGGAAGCCTCGCACTCCATACACTTCGTCCGGCAGCCAGGGTTAGAGCCGGTGCCGTGGTTCTTGCTGTCCGAATCGCGCGGCAGGCTCTCGCCGCCATAGCCTGCTGCATTGCTTGGTTTCAGCTTGGGGTCCCCGCAATCATGATGGTAATGGAGCGGCAATGGCGCCGCTTCAAGGAGGGCGGGGATGTCCGATCCGCTGTCGCTGCGGCGCATCGACCATGTGCGGTTCTTCGTGGGGAACGCGCGGCAGTCCGCGTACTTCTATCGAAATGCGTTCGGCTTCGACGTGGCGGCCTACGCCGGCCTCGAGACCGGCGAGCGGCGGGAGGCGAGCTACGTGCTGCGCCAGGGCGATATCACCTTTGTCCTGGCCTCTCCCCTGGGGGCGGACCACCCGGGGAACGCCCGGCTTGCGGCCCACGGGGACGGGGTGCAGGACATCGCGTTCGTGGTGGAGGACGTCGCTGCGGCTTACCATGCGGCCGTAGAGCGGGGAGCCGTGGGCGTCTCCGCGCCGGTGTGCCTCGAGGACGACCACGGCGTCTTCGAATCCGCCTCGATCCGCGCTTACGGCGACACCACCCACTCGTTCGTCAACCGGGACGGCTACCACGGCGTGTTCGCACCCGGCTACGAGCCGCTGGAGCCGTACCGCTACAGCCCCCGAACGGTGCACCCCACCGGCCTCCGCGCCATCGACCACCTGGTGGCGAACGTGGAGGAAGGCCACATGGACCAGTGGGTCGGCTTCTACGAGCGGGTGCTCGGGTTCTCCCAGCTCGTCCACTTCGACGACGCGGACATCAGCACCGAGTACTCCGCGCTGATGTCCAAGGTGATGCAGGACGGCCAGGGGCGGATCAAGCTGCCGATCAACGAGCCGGCGCACGGCCTGCGACGCTCCCAGATCGAGGAGTACCTGCAGTTCTACGGCGGTCCGGGTGTCCAGCACATCGCGCTGGCCACGGACGATATCGTGGCTACCGTGACCGCGCTCCGGGCCAACGACGTCACCTTCCTACGCGTTCCCCCGGAATACTATGAAGCGCTCCCGGCG
>JAJFMS010000068.1 GCA_020696885.1 Armatimonadota bacterium
CGTCATCACCCTGCTGGACCCGGCGACGGGTCTGCCGGTAGGACCGGTGGGCGGTAACCTGGGCTTCGCCCGCGGCCGCGCGCCGAAGGATGACATCCTGATCCGTGTGGGCCCGCGGGTGCCGTAAGCACTCTCGGATCCCCTGGGGATCGGGGGCCGGAGCCATTTGGCTCCGGCCCCCTTTTTCTTGCCGGACCCGTACCAGGCTCGACATAATACCGAGGGTTGAACCCGCTGATCAGGGAGATTGAACGTGAGCAAAAGTGCAGGACTCTTGTTAGGAATGGCGTCCCTCGGGCTCTGCGCCCTGGCGGCGCGGCCGGTTGCTGTCCATGCTAAGGGCCAGGACGGACCCGCGCGACCGCGCTTGGTGGTGGTGGTCTCCATCGACCAATTCCGAGCGGACTACCTGCACCGGTTTGCGGATCTTTACCTACCCGCCAGGAGCGCGGAGGGCGTGGGCGGGTTCCGGTACTTCCAGGAACTGGGCGGCTCCTACGCGGACTGCCGCTACGATCATCACCACACCGTGACCGCGGCGGGACATGCCATCATCGGCACCGGGGCGCAGCCTTCCATGAACGGGATCGTGGGGAACTCCTGGTGGGACCGGGAGACGAGGAAGTCGATGTACTGCGTCCAGGACCTCAAGTCCCGCGTCGTGGGGGCGCTCCCGTCCAGTGACGAGAAGCCGATGTCTCCCGCCAACCTCCTCGTTACCACCACCGGCGACGAGCTGGAGTTGGCTACCGGCGGCGCGGCGCGGACCGTATCGATCTCGCTTAAGGACCGCGCTGCGATCCTGATGGCCGGTCACCGGGCGGACACGGTGATCTGGTTCGACGAAGGGACGAGCGGCTGGGTCTCCAGCAGCTACTACCTGCCCAGCGAGCAGCTTCCGGAGTGGGTGGTGCGCCTGAACGGCGAGAAGATTCCGGACCGGCTCCGCTCGGAGGCCTGGCGGCCCGGGGTGAGCCCGGAGGCGCTCAAGCGCGTCTGGAACCCGAAAGGCGGCCCCGTCACCTTCTCCCACGCGCTGACCGGTAAGGACTACATCCCGTTCGCAACGGCCCCTGCTGGGAACGAGTTCGTCTTCGAGACCGCCCGCCGTGCCGTGGAAGCCGAGCAGCTCGGTCAGGATACGATCCCCGATATCCTCACCATCAATCTGGCCAGCAACGATTACGTGGGGCATCGCCACGGTCCTGACAGCCCCGAAGTCCTCGACATCTCGGTGCAAACCGACCGCCAGATCTCGCAGTTCCTCAACTTCCTCAGCAAGAAGGTGCCCGGCGGACTGAAGAACGTGACGTTTGCCATCACCGCGGACCACGGCGTGGTGAACGTGCCGGAGCTGAATACAGCCTCCGGCGTGCCGGCCGGTCGCGCTCTCGCCCCCGCGGCTCGCACGGCGGTGGAATCCGCCCTGGACACGCAGGTAGGCCCGGCGGATTGGATCGCCGGGGCGGACAACAGCGACTTCTACTTCTCCGAGGCTGCGATTGCAGCGTATCCCCGGGAGCCCCGGGAGCGGTTGGAGCGCATTGCCGCGGACGCCGTGGTGAAGATCCCTGGAGTGGTGATGGCCTACGGCCGCACCGAGGTTCTCCTGGGTAGAGTGCCGTACTCCGATCTGGGGCGCCGCATCACCAACGGCACGCACCCGGCGCGGAGCGGCGACGTCACCGTGATCCTGTCGCCGCAGTACCTGGCTGGCTCGGCGCCGGTCGGCACCGGAACCTCTCACGGAGCCCCCTACGCCTACGACAGCCACGTACCACTGCTGATTGGTGGGTTCGGAATCCGCCCGGGCGCCTACACCACCCGCACACAGCCGGCGCAGCTTGCGCCCACGCTGGCCGCCATCCTCGGCTCCGCGCGCCCAAGTGGCTCGGACGCCTCGCTCCTGCCCGGTGTAATCGTTCGCTAGCCCCGGCTAGCCACGGGAACGATAGTCGACGCCCCCTTTTGCCGCGTGCAAAAGGGGGCGTCCGCCTGTACCGAGGCCGCTTCGAGGGCTGGTTGGGATTCGGGCCGCCTGGTGATCTGCGGCCGGCGACCTGCGCAGGCCTGGCTTCGCGCCGGGAGCGCGACCTGTCCGAACGCTTCCCCGATAGGTCTATTGGGCGTGGACGCCCGATTCTTAAATTACGACTAAGCGCCCCCCGGCCTATTCTGCTAGACTTTCAGCGGCCCTTCGGCCCGGCTCAGATGAGGCACCTGGTGGCTGGTGGTGCTTTCGTTCGGGTCAGATCACTGCTGCTAGCAGGAGCCTTATGGGACTGCTGCCCAAAAAGACGACCTTTTTCGACCTCTTCGATCAGCACGCCGCCAATCTTGTCCTCATCGCTCAAGAGCTGCGGGACATGTTCGATCAATTCGATCGGCTCGAAGAGCGACAGGCCCGCATCAAAGACCTGGAGCACGCGTGCGATGAGATCACGCACACGCTGGCCACGGAGATGCACGCCACCTTCATCACGCCGCTGGACAAAGAGGACATTGCGGCTATCGCTAGCGGCCTGGACGACGTAGCCGACTACGCGGACGCTGCCAGCGTGCGGTTGAGCCTCTACCAGATCCCCGCCACCAGCCCCGAGGCCCAGGAGCTGGCCGCCTTGCTGGTCAAGTGCACGGAAGTCCTCCGCGAGGCGGTAGGCTGCCTGCGCACCAACCGCAACAAGGACCGGGTCATCCACGCCTGCCGCGAGATCCACACCATCGAGAACGAAAGCGACGCCGTCTACCGGCGGGCGCTCGGGCGATTGTTCAACACCCCTGGAGTCGATCCGATCCTTGTCCTGAAGTGGAAAGAGATCTACGAGCGGATCGAGATGGCGGTCGACAAGTGTGAAGACGTGTCGAACGTGATCGAATCGATCCAGTTGAAGTACTCCTGATGTCACCGCTTCTGCTGCTCGTGATCCTCGTGGTCGTGCTGGCCCTGGCGTTCGACTACAGCAATGGCTTCCACGACGCCGCCAATTCCATTGCCACGGTGGTGGCCACGCGGGTACTGCGTCCCTATCAGGCGGTGGCGTGGGCGGCGTTCTTCAACTTCGTCGCCGCATTCACCATGCACACGGACGTGGCGGCCACCGTGGGCAAAGGCACGATCCACCAGGAGATCGTGGATGTTTACATCATCCTTTCGTGCCTGGTGGGCGCCATCGGCTGGAACGTCACCACCTGGTACCTGGGCCTGCCCAGCAGCTCCTCCCACGCCCTGATCGGTGGCCTCGTCGGCGCGGCGCTCGTCAAGGTCGGCCCGTCCGGGATCGTAGCGCCCGGCCTCACCAAGACCGCGCTCTTTATCGTGCTATCGCCCACCATCGGCATGGTGCTCGCGCTGCTGATCTCCACCGCCGTCACCTGGCTCATCCAGACCGCGCACCAGTACGCCTCCGCGCCCGGAGACCGCTCCGCCCCCGTCGGCCGAACGTTGGCGCTAGCGTTCTCCGCCCCGGGCAACGTGCGGCGTTGGTCACGGATCCTCCAGCTCTTCTCCGCCGGGTTCTACTCATTCAGCCACGGCATGAACGACGCGCAGAAGACGATGGGGATCATCGCGGTGCTGCTGGTCAGCATGAAGAGCACGGTCCCGGAGCTCGCCAGCCTGCCGGATTGGATCATGCCGAAGGACGATCTCCACCAGATGCCCTGGGTGATCATCCTCTCCGCCCACGCCGCCATCGCGCTCGGCACGCTCTCCGGCGGCTGGAAGATCGTGCGTACCATGGGGATGCGGATCACAGAGCTGGACCCGCTCCGGGGCTTCTGCGCCGAGACCGCCGGCGCCATGACGGTAATCGGCGCCTCCCTCGGCGGGATCCCGGTGAGCACCACCCACACCATCACCGGCGCCATCGTGGGGGTGGGGGCCAGCCGCCGCATGTCCGCCGTCCGGTGGGGCGTGGCCGGAACCATCGTTTGGGCCTGGATCCTGACCATCCCAGCCGCCGGCATCCTCTCCGCATTGACCTACGTCATCGCCGCCCGGCTCTGGCCGATCCTCCCTACCGTGGGCCAGTGGGGCCTGGGCCTCGTGATCTCGGCCCTCCTCGGGTATGCAGCGTTCTCGTGGCTGCGGGCCTCCCGCTCCGGCGCGCTCGCCCACGCGTAAGGGGCAGCGTCCGGGCTCGCTGCGCGGCGAGCAGCCCGGACCGCCCCACAATCAGTGCGTGGCACTCACCGGTCTTGTCGCTGCTCCTTGACGAAGTCGTTGAATGGCCGGTAGCGCCCAGCCGCAAAATCACCCAGCCCACGCTGGATGCCCTGCACCGCTTCAGCGTTGTTCAGAAACTCCCTCTCCAGCGCTTCCACCAGCGTCGCAACTGCGATCGTCTCCGCGTCCCGCCCTTCTCGGGCGGCTCGTTCTCGCAGCCGCTGTGCTACCTCTGGCGGCAGAGTAATCACAAGCGTCATCTTGACCCTGTTCTCGCTTACATTTGGCAGATCGAAGAAGCTAGAAATAGGCGAAAGCGATGACCGACGCGTTTAGCCGCCTTTTCCGTGGGAGCCGCGCCCTAATAGCAGCCCAGCCAACGCTCCGACCACCATAACGGCAACCGCAGCAGCCAGGATGATCGCGCCGGCCGCGTAGTTATGGGACGGATCGTACCCGGGGTGGAGCAGGCGCTCGCCGTACATCACGTACCAATAGGCAAAGCCACCTCCAGCGAGGAGCCCCAGCCCACCCCCGAGGATCGTGCCGGCAACCGTTCGAGACATAGCGCATCCTCGCCCAGACGGGCGTACCCTGGCCTACGCTGGTCGAGCCGGCGCCGGGGGAAGCGCGGCTTGCTCCCCCCACGCTCGCCTACTTCTCCCCGACTGCGGCCTTGAACCGGTCTCGCTGGAACGTCTCCTGGTTGAAGTAGTCATCCAGCAGCACGAGGTTCAGGGCGGCATCCAGCTCCGAGCCTCCGAAGCGGTCGACCCGCCCCTTCCAGAGGGCGACGTCCGCGGCGGTCAGTTGCTTCAACCGCGCCCGGAGCTTCCCGCCTCGCGCAGCACTATACGTCTCACCCTCGTGGAGAGCGTTCACCGGGATCAGGACCAGCGGCACGAGGTAGTCTCGCTCGGTCTCGTTCCTGAGCACCGCTTCGAGTGCATCCTTCCACGCTCTGGCTTCAGCAGGCGGCATAGTCTGCGCGCGCTTGAGCATACGGTCGGCCGCGCTTGCATTCCATTGGAGCCCCTCGAACGCCACGCTCATCCGCCGCACGAAGTAGGTGAGACAGGCGCCTCGCTCGAGGTCCGAGTCCAGCTCCTTCCCCGTGATCCGCTCGAGCTCCGCAACCCACTTCGTCAGGTCAGCCTGGGGTGAAGAGTCGAGGCGCATGCACACCTTCTCCAGCGCCTCCACCGTGATCCGGCCTCCCGGCTTCCCGAGCGACAGCGGCGGACCGCCAGGTGGTTGGATCTTCGCCAGTTGCTTCAACGCCGGCGTGTCGTCAGTTCGCGCGGGTGGCTCCTTCACTGATGACTTGTCGGCTGGAGCGGTCGGTTGCTTCAATGTGGGTATCTCGTCCCCTTGAGCAACCTGGGTGCCGGCCGTGAGTAGGAGAACCAGGGGCGTGACGTAGAGCGCAAGATGAAGACGCATCGGATGGGAACTCCTCATGAGACGGGCCGCCGCCATCGAGGGAACAATAGCTCGGCGGATCCGTGAACTTTGCATCGAAGAGTAGACCCGGCTGCGGCTGCGAAACTTGCAGTTGTTTTCTGTAGCCGCTGAATGGCTCTTCGAACCTGGCCCAGACCGATCGAGATTTGGTGATTAGGAGTGGATGTCGGGCTTCGCGGTCAGCTCGGCGCCGACCCGCGACCGGATGTCGTGAAACATGGCGGCGGGCCGGCTGGTTCCCGGCTCGACGGCGGGTTCGCGATCGAGCAGCGCAAACTGCACCAGTGACAGTGCTGCCGCCGCACCGCCCGCCAGGAACCCACCCGTCGCGAATCCCAGCCCGATGCCGCAGAGGGTGAAGGCCAGTTTCCACCGGACCTTCCCGCTGGCTGCTTTCACCAGCCCGTTGTATTCGGCAGACAGCTCGGCCAGCCGCTCCACGGCGACTTCGGGCGGATAACCGTTGGTCAGCGTGGTCGCCTGCCATTCGAAGAGCTCTGCGCGCTTGGAGCGGAATTCCGGTTCCTGGGACAGCTTGATCGCGGTGGAGAGGGCGTGCTCGCGATCGGCGCCGGCCGGCAGGGCAAGCCGGCGCGTGATGAGCAGCGCCTGGGACGACAGGTGGTCCTGACGGTCGGTCAGTCTGTAATCGTGGCGCACGCCTCGTGTGGAATTGTAGGCCCCGATGACCTCCACGTGAGCCACCCCGGCGGGTAGCTCGACCACCTGCTCCTGCGCGAGGAGCCGCCGGGTGAGCCCCAACGCGTCGATGTGCTTCGCATCCGCCTGCTCCGCCGCCAGTTGCATCGCTCGGGTTCGGTACTGCTCCCGCCGCTGCGTGTTCCACGGGCGCCGGATGGCCAGCGGCCCGAGTTGATCCAGCCGGCGCTCCTGCAGGTCGGGGTCCCAGCCGTGCGCACACCAGTAGGCTCGCTCATCGCGGTCCGGCTGGTCGACCATCACCGGAACCACGAGGCGGTCGTAGAGCAGCACGTTGGCGACCAGCGCCGATGTATTCACGTGATCGCTCACCGAAAGGGAGCCCCAGCGCTCGATCAGCATGGTTCACCTCGTGGGGTGTCGCGCTCCGGCGAACTCCGCCCCGTCTCAGCCGCCTTGCGGACGTGTACCCTGATACTCCATGAAGAGCGAAGCGTCCTCTTCGGTGATGTCGATGCGCTTGCCCCGGATCATGCCGACGTTCAAGCCGCCCTCGTTACGCTCGTCGGGGGCGCCATACCACCCAATTCTGGTCCGGTCCACGGTACCGGCAACGAACCGGCCGTGGCGCTGGCCCCACAAGTGGTCGGCTCGGAACCGCTTCCAGCTTATGCCATCCCCAGGGATCGGGCTATTCCCCGGAACAAAGCCAGTATCACCACCGCCAGAATACCAAGAACCGTAAGGGCTCCGGAAAACACCACGGTCAGTAGGAAGGCATGGGCCGGAGCCAGCATCAGGAGCCGCAACCAACGCCCCTTGACCGGCAACGGCGCCTCGACTTCGCGGCTTACCACAGGCCGATCATCGGCGAGGGCATCCCAGGCAAACTCCCAACCGAACCATCCGGTGGCCGGTAGGGCCAGGACGAGGACGATTGAGAACGCAATCTCGTCGGGTGATGGAGCCTTGAGCATCGCTTCCCAGGAGACTCGTTTCAGCGGTGTATCCACTATTAGTCGTGAAACCGGCGGCTCGGTTGCATCTCGTAGCCGAACGGTCTGCACGCAAGGGTTAAGGCTCCCGAAAACAGAATGAGAACTAAAGAACCTTCCGCTCCCTATTAGTTGACGCCATGCCCCGCTTCGATCCGTTCCCGCGCTCCGGCAGTACCCGGCGCACCCTCCTGGCCGTGAGCCTCCTCGGCGCTTCGCTGCTGCCGGTCCACGCGGCGCTCCTGGCGCCGGCCAAGCCGGCACCCGCCGCTCCGGCGAAGCCCGCGCCCACGGCCCCGGCGCCCGGCTTCGCCCAGGCGGTGCAGCCGTTCGTGAAGCAGCACTGCCTGGGCTGCCACGGGCCGGCGAAGCAGGCCGGCAAGCTGCGGCTGGACACCCTGGCGGTGGACCTCGCGGACCCGGCTACCGCGGCGAAGTGGGCCGAGGTGGTGTACGCGGTCAACAACCAGCAGATGCCGCCGCCCAGCGAGAAGCAGCCCACCACCGAGGCGGCGGGAGCGTTCGTGGACCGTATCCGGGCCGAGCTGGCGCGCGCGGAGATCGCCAAGCGCCCGGCGCGGGTGGTGCTGCGCCGGATGAACCGGGCGGAGTACAACAACACCATCCGGGACCTGGTGGGCGTGGACTTCCAGCCGGCGGCCAGCTTTCCCGAAGACCCTCCTGCGGGCGGGTTCGACAACATCGGGCAGGCGCTCACGCTCTCGCCGCTCCAGGTGGAGCTGTACTACGCCGCCGCGCGCCAGGTCCTGGACCGCGCCCTCGTGGAAGGCCCGCAGCCGGCGGCGATCAAGTGGCACTTTGAGCCGGAGGAGAACACCGGCGGGGCGGATCGCTACCGCGTGCGGCGAGACGGCAACAACATCCTGCTCAACGACGGCAACAACCCCACCGAGAACGGCTTCACGGTGATCCACCACGAGAGCTGGGACAAGGGGATCGGCTTCCGGGACTTCCGCCTCCCGAAGGAAGGCGAGTATGTCCTCCGTTTCCGTGCCGCGGGGCGGGTGCCGGGACGCCCGGAGGTGACGGCCTCCGCGCGGAGGATCCTGGAGCACCGGATGGGCCAGCAGATGGCCCAGAACCCGAAGGGGAAGATCTACCACGAGCGGCAGTTCGAGAACGACCTGAAGCACTTCGCGTCGCACCGGATGTACGAGTACGGCCCGCCGCGGGTGAAGCTGACGCAGCAGCTCGGCAGCCAGCCGCTGGTGATCGCGGAGCTGGATGTGGACGCCGCGGAGGCCGCGCCGAAGACCTACGAGATCCGCGCCCACTTCACCACGCAGTCTGCCGGCATCCACCTGGACTACGCCTACGACGTGCCCCGGGTGCTGGAGAACTTCTGGATGCAGGGAGCGGACACGTTCGCCCGGCCCACGCTGCTGGTGGACTGGCTGGAGCTGGAAGGGCCGGTGCATCCCGTCTGGCCCCCGGCCAGCCACCGCAAGGTGCTGGGAGAAGCGCCGGCTAAAGGCCAGGACGAGACGGCCGCGGCACGGGCGATCCTCACCCGGTTCATGACCCGCGCCTACCGCCGCCCGGTGCAGGCCGCAGAAGTAGACGCCAAGGTGGCGCTCTTTGCGAAGCTGCGGTCGCAGAAGCCCACGTTCGTGGAGGCGATCAAGGTGCCGCTGGCGGCGGTGCTCGCCTCGCCCCACTTCCTGTTCCTGGTGGAGCCGGAGGCGGCCTCGGCCGCACCGCGCCGCCTGTCGCAGCACGAGCTGGCCTCGCGTCTTTCCTACTTCCTCTGGTCCACGATGCCGGACGATACCCTGCTGCAGCTTGCCGCGAAGGGCGAGCTGACGAAGCCGGCGGTGCTCGGCGCGCAGGTGGACCGCATG
>JAJFMS010001077.1 GCA_020696885.1 Armatimonadota bacterium
ATGCCGTGCTCGTCGTGCGCCACGTCTACGTCCACCGAGCCGCTGCCATACCCGTACTTGAACAGCAACGGCTGTCCGGAGGCAAAGGTAGTGCGCATATCGTCCGGCATCACCTCGTTGAGCAGGGTGGTGATGTAGGACATGGACAGCGCGTCCTTGGTCATCGGCGCGCTGGCCCCGCCCGGGCGGTAGATCATCGCCTGCTGTTCGTTGCGCAGGACGACCTTCTCGCCGCCCTGGGACTGCATGTACTGGATGATTCGGTCGATCGACGGCATAACGCAGCTCCTTCGGTGCCCTGCCAGGTCTTTTTAGCTCCAGCGGGAGGCCTCGCCGCCCTCCGGAGCCGGTGAAACGTCCCCCCGCCGCGCGGCTGGCAGCTTCGCGACGATAGCGTTTCTACTGTAGGGTTCTCCACTCCCCAGAAGCCCGCCTTCCGAGATTCCGGTACGTTTCGCGTGCCTGTCCTCACCACTCGGCCTCAGGTTAAACAACAATTGAAATCTGAATTGCGATCGAGGAGGGGGAACGCTCGGGTTGGTCGAATATCTAACCGGATTGCGCCTGCCTAACAAGCGGGCATCAGCAGTTTTGTCAAACAAGCCGCGCCGGCAAGGGCGTTCTCGCGCCTCCGGCCGCGGCGTAAATGCGGGCCACATTGGCCCTACTTCCGTGCGGGTCTAACGAAGGAGAGAGTATGCAGCAACTCTTCCGCCTGCGCCACGTGCTGAGTCTGGTAACTCTGGTAGGGGTGGGGCTTGTGCCCCTCTACGCCAGTCACCGGTTAGGCAGTGGCGAGGCCACGTTCGGCGCCTTAGCGC
Source organism: Armatimonadota bacterium (assembly GCA_020696885.1). The sequence continues at coordinate 822 of JAJFMS010001077.1, forward strand.
CGACGATCGAGATTCAACAGGGCTCCCTCACCGTGAATGACGGTGGGGCGGGCGCCGGTCCGGGCAACGTGGGTGCGCTCACGTATACCCCGGACGCCACCAACATCACCGCCGCCGGCGGCGGTTCCGTCCTCCCGGCCGGCGATCCGGCTACGGTGAGCGCGCTGGCCTCGCTGGCCGCCACCGACGCCGCGCTGATCACCGAAGGGACGAACGACGGCACGGACCTCTCGGAGAACGACGGTTCCACGAACCTGTCCGGCAACCGGGCTCCGGGCGTTTATTTCGTCAACGAGAACGCCACGATCGATACGACCCTCACGCTCAATGGCGCGGGCGACTACCTGTTCGTGATCAACGGCACGCTGAGCATGCCCTCCGGCAGCTCCGTAGTGCTGACGGGCCCGGGCGGCATCAACGTAGCGAACGCCGCCAACGTCTATTTCAGCGTGGCGGGCGCCAGCTTTGACGATGCCGATTTCGCCGGCATCCTCGTTTCCAGCGGCGACGTCAACGTGGGCCAGATGGTTACCGTCGACGGCAAGGTGCTGGTATACGGCGCTGGCAGCGCCCTGATCGTGAACGCGGACACTAACCCCCCCGCGATTACGGACGCGGGGCAGGCGCCGCACATCAACGTCACCGGCGCCGCGCTGAACAGCGCGCCGGCGCTGACCGGCGACGGCAGCCAGGCGAACCCGTACGTGGTCACCGAAGGCCAGACGCTGAGCTACACCGTCACCGGCTTCGATCCGGACAACGACGGCAGCTCGGTGAACCTGATCTCGGACGACGACGACGGCGACATCTACGACGCCGACACGATCGTCAACGATATAGACAACTTCACCGAAACGCCGGAGCTTCCGGAGAGCGCCGCCAACTCTGTATCCACCAACGTGACGTTTGCACCGCCCGTCGGCGGTCTGCAGACCGGTGACACGTTCCCGGCGGTCTACATTGTCGAGGATGCCTCGGGCGCCACGTCGGTTGAGGAAGTCTGGATCTACGTCAACGCGCTCCCGAATACGGGTGGCCCCGCTGGTGTGACCGGCCAGGCGCCGCTCGCCACCGGCACCGGCACCGCCGGCGATCCGTTCATCGCCTGTGTGGGCGATACGCTCTCCTTCGACGTTACCGGCAGCGACCCGGCGGCGGACGGCGGGCCGACCACGCTGGACGTAACCGGTGCGAACGGCAGCTTCACCTTCACCCCGGGCCTGCCGCTCACCGAGAATGATGACTCCGTCACCACCTCCGTGGACTTCACGCCCACCGTGGCGGATGGCGGCAGCACCTTCACTCTCACCTTCACCACCACGGATGAAGTAGGCGCTACCACTTCCAGCGACGTGGTGATCTTCGCTTCCAGCCTCCCGGCCTTCGGTGCTCCGTTTACGGCGCCGCAGATCGTGACGGCCTGCGTGGGCGAGACCCTCCAGTACGACGTCGTCGCCTCGGATCCTGATCCGGGCGCCAGCCTCTTCCTCTACGTCGACGGCACCCCCGTCGGTGCCGAGCACAACCGACGAAGACAACGACGGCAACGACGCGGTGGCCAACACCCGCTTCGAGTGGACCCCGCTCGCCGGCGATGAGGGCACCTACCTCCTCACCTACACGGCCGAGGATGAGTTCGGCTGCACCCAGACCACCACGGTCACGGTGATCGTCACCAACCCGCCCGTCGTCAGCGCCTCCACGGTTGCCGGCGCCGTCGCGGAAGACGACACCCTCACCGTGTGCCCCGGCGACACCCTCACGGTGAACACCGTGGCCACCGACGCGGATGGCGATGTCGTGGCGCTCACCGCCAACGGCACCCCGTCCCTGCCCGGCACCTTCACCTCCGTTCCGGCGGCGGGGATGACCACCGGCACCCTCGCCTTCACCCCCACCCCGGGCCAGGCGGGTAACGTCTACACCGTGACCGTCACGGCCACGGACACCACCAGCGCCTCCACCCTCCCGGCGGGGACGGCGGGCGTGAGCCAGTGCGCAGGCACGGACACGCTCACCTTCACCGTGGTGGTGGAAGACGTGCCGGCCCTCACCGTCACCGGCAACGGCGACACCGTGGTGAACGCCGGCAACGTGATCAACGCCTGCTCCGGCGACGCGGTGGCCTTCCGGGTCCGCGCGGCGGACGGCGGCGAGGACGTGACCCTGACCCAGAGCGGCGCCCCGGCGGGCGCTACCTTCACCCCGGGCCTGCCGGCCACCGGCACCAACGCGGTGGAGACGGACGTGGCCTTCACGGCGGGCGCGGCGGGCACCACGGTGATCACCTTCACCGGCACCGACGCGGCGGGCTGTGCCACCTCGGTCGCGGTGACGGTCAACGTGAGCAACGTGCCCACGCTGACGCTCACCAGCGGCGGCAACCCGGTAGCGGACGGCGCGACCCTGGTGGCGTGCGTCGGCGAGCCGTTCACCTTCACGGTGGCCGGCAACTCCGGTGATGCGCTGGAGACGGTGACGCTGACCCAGGTCGGCGCGCCGGTCGGGCTGACCCCGAGCGCGAACCCGCTGGCGACCGGGACCCCGGGCGCGAGCATCGACCAGACGATCACCCCGACGCCGGCCCAGGGTGGGCAGACGTTCAGCATCACCTACACCGCCACCGACAACAGCGCGGCGGCGTGCACGGTGAGCCAGACGGTGAACCTGCGGATCTCGAGCCTGCCGGTGGTGACCGCCACTCCGAGCACCCTGACGGTGTGCGAGGGGATGGACGTGAGCTTCCGGGTGCGGGCGACGGATACGGATCCGGGCAACGTGACCATCGGCGTGCCGACGATCAGCACGCTGCCGGTGGGCCAGCCGGCGCTGGTGCTGACGAACACCGCGACGCTGCCGACCGCCGGGAACCCGGTGGAGACGGTAGTGACGGCGACGAGCCCGCTGGTAACGGCGGACACGACGTACACGATCACCTACACGGTTACGGACAGCGATGGCTGCGACGTGACGCAGGTGGTGACGGTGACGGTGCTCAACACGGTGCCGACGTCGGTGGTGCTGACGCGGACCGGAGCGGGAGCCGGCGATCCGTTCGGTAGCGAGATCTGCTACACGGCGGTGGTGCTGGACAACTGCCCGGCGAGCGAAGGCGGACCGCGGCGCGTGGCGGGCGTGCCGGTGTGCTTCTCGGTCGTGGGTACGACGGGGAACACCGGAACGTTCACGGTGACGACGAACGCGAACGGCGAGGCGGTACACTGCCTGACGCCGCTGTTCCCGGGGACGATTACGGTGACGGCTGTAATCGACTTCAACGGGGACTGCCTGGCGGATGCCGGGACGACGGGCGCGACGGACAACGTGACGGTGCCGGCGCCGGCGCCGATCGGCGTGGGCTGCTTCATCGCGGGCCGCGGTAAGGTCGACGCGTCGAACGCGGTGTTCGGCACGGAGCCGGTGATCGCGCAGTTCACGGTCGACATCTCGCCGAAGCGGAACGGGACCCACCGGGGCTCGATCACGACGGCGTGTGAACGTCTCCCTGCGCAGCACCAGCATCACCAGCGTGGGTTGCTCCGAAGGAGCGATCGGCCGGGTGGCGGTGGTGTTCGGCACGGCGACGGTGAAGGGCCTGGAAGACAGCGGCCTCAGCGGAGTGCTGCCGTTCCGGGCGGACCTGCTGGATGCGGGCACGCCGGGCGTGCCGAACGATCGGTTCGTCATCACCCTGCTGGACCCGGCGACGGGTCTGCCGGTAGGACCGGTGGGCGGTAACCTGGGCTTCGCGCGGGGCGCGGCGCCGAAGGATGACATCAAGATCCGCGTGGGACCGCGGGTGCCCTAGGCACTCTCGGATCCCCTACGGGATCGGGGGCCGGAGCCATTTGGCTCCGGCCCCCTTTTTGATTCATGCCGGGTACCGCGAACTGGCTGCTCGAATCCTGGCACGGCTCCTCTCCGGACGCCGATCAGGCACCATCGGCGCGGCGTGCCCGGGAGCAGCCAGGGAAAATCACCCGCCGGGATCGATCTTTGATTCTTAGGGAAGGAAATCGCTCCGGCTGGCCGAAACTCGACCCCAACGCCGGTCGGTGAGATTTCGCCCCCGGGTTAAGGAAGCGAATGCCCGGTTTACGGGCGGTTGAATACGGGGTATAAAGAGAGGCGGCGCCCTACCGGTCGTACAGGGGTTCCCTGCGCGAGCAAACTGCCAGCCTCCCACCTGCTGGTTCGTATGGTTTCTTAACCTGTCGGTCGGTTCGAACCGCCGCTGCCACACTCCATCCACCCAACCTGCCTGCCCTCCGCAAGCACCACCGGCCCGACGCATTGGAACCCGGCCGGTCGCGTGCCCGGGGAGCTGGCTAACTTAGTTAACGGGTGGGGAGTTATCTATCTACTGTCTCAGAAGGAGAGAGTATGCATCGACTCTTCCGACTGCGGCACCTGACGCTCCTTGCGACTATGCTCGGGGTGGGGATCCTCCCCATCTTCGCATGTCACGAGAACCTCGGGACCGCAGGCAATTTCGCCATCCTCGGTGACACAATCACCAGCACCGGGGCGACCGTCGGCGTCACCGCCGCCGTTGGTCGCGGTAATGGCAACCTGGGTGCGGGGACGGCCTACGTGCCGTCGCCCACCAACATCACCACCCCCGGCACCGTAGTCCCGGCCGGTGATCCGTCTGTCACGACGGCTCTCACTGACGCTGGGAACGCCGGTATCGCTCTGTACTCGGAAGCCCAGAGCTCCGGCGACGACATCACCAGCGGCGCTAACACCGACCTGAGCCTCGTCAACGTAGGCTCCGGCGTGGGCGTGCTGGTTCCGGGTGTCTACTTCATCAACGGCGCGGCTACCCTGCCGAACGCTTCCAACCTCACGCTGAGCGGCGCCGGCGAGTACGTGATCGTCGTGGACCAGGCGCTCACGTTCGGCACGACTTCCACCGTGACCCTTGCCGGCGCCAGTGCGGCGAACGTCACCTGGGTGAGCACCGGAGTTACCGTCGGCAGCGGCGCCACCGTGAACGGGAAGCTCCTGTCCTCGGCGGGCATTACTGTCGACAACGCCACAGTCAACGGCAAGCTGATCTCGGCCTTTGGCTCCGCCGTGACCCTGACCAACACCGTCACCATCAACGACGCGGGCATCTCCGCGCACGTGGACGTGACCGGTGTGGCAGTAAGCGGCTCTCCGGCTCTCTCCGGCTCCGGCACTGCGGCGGATCCGTACGTGATCACCGAAGGCCAGACCCTGAGCTACACGGTTACCGGCACCGATCCGGACACCACGGGCACCGTGACCCTGGATTCGGCCGGCGACGGCGCCCTCACCAACTACGCGGAGAACCTGGCTCTCCCGCAGGTGGGCGATCCGGTTAGCACTGCGGTCACCTACACCCCCAGCGTCAACTCGCCGGAAGCGGGCACCACGGTGACCGTTACCTACACGGCGGTGGACGCGGTGGGCGGCACCTGCTCCGAAGACGTGGTGATCCAGATCAACCAGCTTCCGGAGCCCACCGGCGCCTCCGGCGTGACGGGCGAAGCTCCGCTGGCGGCTGGCGCTGCCGGCACGCTGGCGGATCCGTTCATCGCGTGCGTCGGCACCCCGCTGGCGTTCGACTTCACCACCACGGACCCGGACGGCGGCCCGCTGACCCTGGACGTGACCGGTGGGACCGGCAGCTTCACGTTCAGCCCGAACCTCCCGGTAACGGAAGACGACGGCGCGACGACGAGCATCACCTCGAACGTCGTCTTCACGCCTACGACGGCGGACGGCGGCAACACCTTTACCCTGACCTTCACCTCTACGGATGAGTTCGGGGCGGTCACCACGCAGGATGTGGTGATCTTCGCTTCCAGCCTCCCGGCCTTCGGCGCTCCGTTTACGGCGCCGCAGATCGTGACGGCTTGCGTCGGCGAGACCCTCCAGTACGACGTCGTCGCCTCGGATCCTGATCCGGGCGCCAGCCTCTTCCTCTACGTCGACGGCACCCCCGTCGGTGCCGAGCACAAC
>JAJFMS010000069.1 GCA_020696885.1 Armatimonadota bacterium
ATCCGTCCATCCGGGTAAGCCTTGAAGAGCCGGACCGCCGGTAGCTCCAGCGCCGAGAGCGGGCCTCCGTGCCCGGCGCCGGTATCCAGCCCGATCTTGTCCGGCCGCTGGAACACAGTGCGGTAAGTGGTGTGCCCGAAGACCACCAGCCGCCCGGAAGGATCCTCCACCCGGGTAAACGCCGTGCGGATACCCAGGAGATCGCGCGCCGAGGCGCCCTCCGGCCGCTCGCCGGGTGGGATGCCGGCATGGACAAATATCACATGCTCCAGGCCGGGCAGCGTGCAGCGCCAGTAGATCCGGAGCAGCGGAAAGAGCCGCTCCAGGGCCGGCGGGCATGGATCCGGCTCCGTCAGCGAAGGGCTCATCCCGAACGACCGGAGTGTAGGCAGGAAGCTGTTCGGCGGCCAGAGCGGGCCAGGCGGCGGGCGGCGATACAGCGGGCTGGGCCGGCGGAAATAGGTCGCGGCGGCCGCCTCGTGGTTCCCCCAGAGCAGGATCGTGTGTTTCGGCGCCCGATCGTACTCATCCAGGACGCGCTCCACCACCTCGCGGGAGTCCGGTCCCCGGTCGATGTAGTCGCCCAGGAAGACGGTGATATCACCGGGCCTGCGCGGGAGCGCGGCGAGCAGCGCCTCGAGCAGCCGTGACTGCCCGTGCACATCCCCAATAGCCCAGACCCGCGGCTCTAACGCCCCGTGTCCGTGCGATGTATCGATGGGTGGATCGACGGCGCCCAAAATCCCTCACAGTCACGACGTCGGCCCCGGCTGTCCGACCTGTGTGTCCGTTCGGTGATAACCCTCCGGCCTCCTACCGGCGGTTGATTCCCACGGCCGCCGGGGAAACAAAGCCGGAGGCACGAGTAGGATGCGGCACGAACACGAGGAAGCACGGGTGGCAGCGGAGATGAACCGCCGGGAGGTCCGTGCGCGGCGTGTAGGCTGGGGCCTCCTGGCCGCGGGCCTGGCCGTATTCGGCTACGTCGTGTTCGATCCCGAGCTGCCGGACCGGCGGCTGGAGGCGGGCAATCGGGCTCCGGTAACCCAGCCGGCGCCACCGCCCGCTCAAACTCCGGGAGAGCTAGCCGGACCACCGGAGCCGCCGGCCGCTTTCCCGAGCCCCGACCCGGCACCACCGGAGGAGCCTCCGTACGTGGGCCCACGGGCACCGGAGTTCACCGGCTCCCCCGCCCCGCCCGGGCTGGGCCTGGTGGATGGCGTGCTCTTCGGTCGCCAGGTGCTGGGAATGCACCCGGAGCTACTGCGCCGGCTGCGGGAGGTGGAGGAGACCGCCGCGCTGACATCCGGCTCGGCCGCGTCGAGCGCGGCCGAGGAGGCCTCCGGCGTGGAGATGATCGTCGCCTACCGCGCCGGCAGCCGGACTCACTCGCAGGGGCGGGCCGTGGACATCAACTACTACGCCAACCCCTACGTGATGCACGAAAGCGGCGAAGAGGAGCTGAACGCCCGGCTCGGCCCGGTCTACCACCGGATCGCGCGGATGATGGTGGGCCGCGACTCCGTGATCCCGGACGCGATCACCCAGGGCGCTCCGGATCCGGCGCGGACGCTGCGCCTCTACCGCGCACTGCGGGACGAAAGCCGCGGCATGGTGGCCTACTTCCGCCTGATGCAAGACCGGGACGCGCTGCTGCGCTTCCTGGAGAGCCGGCAGTCTGCGCCGGACGCTGCACGAACCGCACGGGAAGCAGAGAGCACCCACCGGCAGATGCTGCAGGACTACGTGACCCTGAGCGGCCGAGCCGGCCCACCGGTCCCCGGCATGGATTATCCGGAGCCGGAGACGGGCGGCGGGGACCCGCCGTTCGCAGGCGATCCGACCTACCGGGGGCCGGAGCTGGGCTTCATCAACCTACGCGAGGAGCTGATGATCGCGCTCACCGCCGCCGGGCTGCGGTGGGGCGGCACCGACATGGGCTCCAGCAGCGGCGACCTGATGCACTTCTACCTGCCCGCCTCGTTGTTACCCGCCTCCTATGGGCCGGCTCCTCGTGGAATCGCTCCTGTATTGGGATGGCGCGGTTCCGGGAACAACCGGGCGGGAGGCAACGGCAAATGACCTGGAACGACAGACGGATTGGTATCGGGACGGTGCTGGCAGGGGCAGTACTGGTGAGTGGCGGCGGCGTGGAAGCAGCGCCGCTCGCGATGGAGCAGGTGAACAAGGCGAACTGGAAGCAGAGCGCGCTCCGCGGCAACAGCGTCAGCGCGGCCGTGGTCAAGGCGCAGGTGCTCTTGGATCGAGCCTTCCTCTCTCCGGGAGAGATCGACGGCATGCGCGGGGACAACATGAAGAAGGCGCTCCGCGTCTACCAGGCGAAGAACGGCCTCGGCGCCACCGGTAAGCTGGATCAGCAGACCTGGAAATCCCTGGCTGCGAGCGACGCCGAGCCGGTGCTCACGCGCTACGCCATCACTAAAGAGGACCTCCGGGCGCCGTTCACGGCGAAGATCCCGGCCGACACCCGGAAGGCCGCCAAGCTGCCGCGGCTCAACCACACGTCGCCGGTGGAGCGGCTGGCCGAGACGTTCCACATGTCGCCGGCCCTCCTGAAGAAGCTGAACCCGGGCGCCAACTTCAAGAAGCCGGGCACGAAGCTGGTGGTAGCGAACGTGGCCGGACGGAAGCCCGAGGGCAAAGTGGCGCGCGTGACCGTGGAGAAGAAGACGCAGACCGTGCGCGCCTACGATGAAGCCGGCAAACTCCTCGCGCTGTACCCGGCCACGGTGGGCAGCGGCGACTTCCCCTCTCCGGCCGGCGATCTCAAGGTCACCAGCGTGGCGCAGAACCCGCCCCTGGTGCTCACCGCGAAGCTGGACTACGCCAAGCTGAAGCCAGGCAAGACCATCCGCGTGCCACCGGGGCCCAACAACCCGATCGGCGTGGTCTGGATCGGCCTGAACAAGCACGGCTACGGCATCCACGGCGCCCCGGAGCCCGCCAAGGTGAGCAAAACCGCCTCCCACGGCTGCGTGCGCCTCACCAACTGGGACGCGCGGGAGCTGGCGGCAATGGTTCACGCCGGGGTGCCGGTGACGTTCACGTCGTCCCGTCCCGACAAGAAGGCCGGCCTGGCGGCGGCCGGAAGCAAACGGTAACCTGACCCGTCGCGCGGATCCGTAATTCGCCACCACAAGACTCGAAGACACCAGGAAGCGAGCCCAGGGAAGAGCTGCTCCTGGTGCCCTCGGGCGCTTTGTGGTGAATGACCCGGACTAGACAACGAGTTCTGCTGGTTCGCATGGGAAGTTAAGCCGTAGCACCGCGGAGGCCCCGCGATGCTACGGCTTCTATTTTCCGCCCACTCCGGGATCAGGCTGAACTGGCCGGGGTACGACCGCGAACTGTGGGTAGGCTTGAGGACGATGGCGCTGTAGGGGCATCCGCCGTGGCCGCCGTGGTTGCCCTGCAAGCGAGGACGGCGCGGGCGCGCGCAAAGCCGTACCGTCCCCACCGGCAGGTACTGCTCTGCCAGCACCGGGGAGAAACCCGAGCCAGGGCAACCACGGCGGATGCCCCCTACGAGGAACCGCGCGTTGAGCTCGCACGGTCCCTCTCCACTTCGCTACCTGCATTCCCCGGTGGTACCCCACTAGCAGAACCGTTAGACAGCCTGGAGCCCGGGAGTCCACCCAGCGCCTCGCTACCGGGGCATCCAACTTGAGGTGCCGCCGGCGGCCGGGATGTAGGAGTGCCGCACGTAGTCCATCACCATGCGGTCCGCGTTGAAACGCCAGCCCAGGGTGCGGATGGAGCGCTTCATACGGCGCACCCACTCTCGCGGGAGGCCGTCCGGCTCGCACTGGTAGAAGAGCGGGATCACCTCCTGGGTGAGCGTCTCCATCAGCGCCTCGGTATCGCGGCGGTCATGGACGTCGGTGGAGGAGTGGGTCTCGCCGTTCCCGATCGAGAAGCCGTTCCGGCCGTCGTACGCCTCCGCCCACCAGCCGTCCATCACGGAGAGGTTGAGTCCGCCGTTCAGCACCACTTTCTGGCCGCTGGTCCCGGAGGCTTCCAGCGGGCGGCGCGGGTTGTTCAGCCACACGTCCACCCCCTGGATCAGGTGGCGGGCGACGTTGATATCGTAGTTCTCCACGAAGACGATCTTGCCGATGAACCGCGGGTCCCGCGTGAGCTGGAAGACCTGCCGCAGCACCTCCTTGCCCGGCCAGTCGTGCGGGTGAGCCTTGCCGGCAAAAACGAACTGGATCGGGCGGCGCGGGTCGTTGACCAGCTCGACCATCCGCTCCAGGTCCTGGAAGATCAGGTTGGCGCGCTTGTAGGTGGCGAAGCGGCGGGCGAAGCCGATGGTGAGCGCGTCCAGGCTGAGGGCGCGGCTCATCTGCTCCACGATCGCGGGCGGCTCGCCCCGCCGGGCTGCCTGGCGCGCTGCCGCCTTCCGCACGAAGGCGATGAGCTGGGCCTTGAGCGCCACGTGCGTCTCCCAGAGCTCCGCGTCATCCACGCGCTCGATGTTCTGCCACACCTCCGGCTCGCCGCTGCGCACGAACCAGTTCGGGCCGAGGTAACGCGAGTAGGTCTGGTGCATCGCCGGGGCCAGCCAGGTCGGCACGTGAACCCCGTTGGTAATGTGCCCGATCGGCACTTCCTCTTCGGGTCGCGCCGGCCAGAGCGGGGACCACATCGCCCGCGAGACCTCCCCGTGGAGCGACGAGACACCGTTGGCGTAGCGCGAGAGCTTCAGCGCCAGCACTGTCATGCAAAACTCTTCGCCATGGTCCCACGGGTTCACGCGGCCCAGGCCCATCAGGTGGTCCGGAGAGATGCCGAGGCTGTCTCGCAGCGGCCCGAGGTGCTCCTCGATCAACTGGGATGAGAACCGGTCGTGCCCGGCAGGCACCGGCGTGTGGGTGGTGAAGGCGGTCTGCCGCGCCGTACGCTTCGCGGCTTCCTCAAAGCCGATCCCCTCCATGCACATCCGGTGACGGATCATCTCCAGCGGCGCAAAGGCGCTGTGCCCTTCGTTCAGGTGCAGCACGCCGGGGTTGATCCCCAGCGCCCGCAGGGCATACACGCCACCCAGCCCCAGCACCAGCTCCTGGCGGATGCGCACCCGGTTGTCGCCGCCGTAGAGGCGGGCGGTGAGCTCCCGGTCCTCCGCGGCGTTCCCTTCCACGTCCGAGTCGAGCAGCAGCAGCGTGGTCCGGCCGACGGCCAGCTTCCACACTCGTACCGCGATGCTCCGTCCGCGCGTGTGGACCAGCACCTCCACCGGGCGACCGTCCGCGCCGATGGCGGGCTGGATCGGCACGTCGTTGGTGTCCAGGCGGAGGTACTCTTCATTCTGCAGGCCGGTGGCGTCGATCCGCTGGCGGAAGTACCCCTCCCGGTAGAGCAGCCCCACGCCGATGAGCGGCACTCCGAGGTCCGAAGCGCTCTTGATGTGGTCGCCGGCCAGGATGCCCAGGCCGCCGGAGTAGATCTGCACTGACTCGTGCAGGCCGAACTCCAGCGAGAAGTAGGCCACGGGGCGCGCGGCCAGCACGCCGCAGTGGGTGGCGCCCCAGGTCTGCTCGGACTTCTGGTACTCGTTCAGCCGGCGGTGCTCGTGGCTGATGCGGCCGTGCAGCGCGATCTGGCTGGCCAACTGCTCCAGCTTGTTGTAGGGGATGCGCCGGAGGAACGCCACCGGGTTGTGCTTCAGCTCGCTCCAGAGCACCGGGTCCAGCTCCCGGAAGAGGTCCGCCCCACGGGGGTCCCAGCACCACCAGAGGTTCCGCGCCAGCTCCCACAGCCGCTCATGCGCGCGGGAGGTGAACTGCTCCAGCGCCCGGGCTTCCCGGACTACGGAGCCGAGCTGGCGGCTGGCGGTCATCAGCATCCGGGTCTCGTCCTCGGAGAACGTCCGCGGCTCCACCGTCTGGACCACGAGCACGCCCTGGATGAGGCCGGCGTCGATCAGCGGGATGCCGAGGAACCCGTGGTACGGGTCTTCCCCCGCCTCCGGGAAGTACTTGAACCGGGGATGCATGGTGGCGTCCGACACCACCACTGGCGCCACGCGCTCCGCCACCATCCCGGCCAGCCCCTCGGTGAGGGACATCCGCACCCGCCCCACGCTCTCCGGCCGCAGCCCCACGGTGGCGGCCAGCACCAGGTGCGCCCGGTCCGGCTCCAGCAGGTACACGGAGCAGACGTCCGTGCGGAACCGCTCCTGGATCAGCCGCACCAGGTTCTGCAGCGTAGCCGCCGGCTCGCCGTCGTCGGAGGCCAGGTGGCTGACCTCCTCCAGGGTTAACAACAGGATGCTCTCGTCGGTTGCCTGCGGGAAAGGCTCGGTGATCACGGCCGGCTCCTCGTTCAGTACGAAATGGGTCCTGTAGATATAGACCGGACCGCGCAGCCGTTAAGTACGGGTGGCGGCTCCCCAAGACGTGAAGGGCTTTGGAGCGGTGGCCCCTGCCCCGACCCGTACGCCTCCGCTCCCGCACTTGTCATCCTGAACCAGGAGAAGGATCCCGGCCCCGCGTGTGAACTGCACCCGGTGAGGCACCACGCACCGTCCGGGATCCGATAGCAAGCGCAAAGTGCCATGGGGAAGGTGTCCAAGAGGCGCAACGGCTCCAGGTCGACGTCCGCCCAGAAGAGGACCGTCTCCCGGCACTGCCGGAGGAGTTCCCGGGCTTGATCGGCCCGGCGAAGGACAAGAGAGTCGTCTATCTGCCCCGGAGCATGTTCGAAGGCGGCACGGCCTACTACGTGCGCTCCGACGCCCGGGCGGCTCAATGAACCCGCCGGCGCGAAGCTGATCGAGCCGGCGGAAAGCCCAGGTTCTACTCCACCTCCGGCCCCCCCCGGAATCGCCTGTTTTGGGCGCCGCGGCCCGGGGTAGCAGCAAGAGTGCCGCGTGGTCGCATGGGGACGGCACAAGACCGTGCGACCCTCGGTTCGAGCTGCTAGACAAAGGAGAGCGTAGATGCCGTATCTGTTGAACAACCAGTCCATGTCACTGGACGAAGAACCGGTGGTCCGGGATGGACGCAACTTCGTCCCGCTGGAGTCCGTGGTGCAGAGCCTCGGCGGCACCGTGGTGTGGGACGACTCCACCAAGACCGCCCGCGCCACCATCACGCAGTGGACGGCGAATGTGCAGATGGACAACCCGGTGGTGGACGTAAGCGGCACGAAGGTCACGCTGCAGGACGCGCCGTACGTGGAGGACGGGAAGATGTGGGTGCCGTGGTACTTCTTCCGCGACGCCTATGGCTACAAGGTCGAGATGAACGACGGCACGCTCAACGTCCACCTGTAGGGAGCCCGATCAAGCGAGAACGAGAAGTCGTAGCCTGGCGCCTCGTGCGCGTGGAGCGTTGGACCGGCCCGGGACAGCCGATTCCCCTGCCTGTCGAAGACGGGAGAACAGGGTCCGAGGTTGGACGTGCTCCCAATGATCGCCGAACGTTCCACGCGCACGAGGCGCCAGGCTACAAGTTATTTCCTGGCCGGGTGAGCGACGAGCTCAGCGCCCCAGGTGGGTCACGATCTCCCAGATCGTCTGCAGTGCCGAGCCGCCGGAGTTGAGCGGGCGCATGAAGACGCTGGTCGGGTTGAAGTGGGGCCGGAACAGCCACGCCATCTGCTGGGCCACCAGGGCATACACCCCCATCCAGGCCAGCACCACCTGGAGCAGCCGCTTCTGGTCCAGCAGGCCGGACGCCATCTCCAATCCGAACCGGGCGCCCACCCCTCCGCAGATGAGAAACGCCAGGGTGTGGACCAGGGTGATCGGTCCGCGCTCGCTGTGGAACACCAGGGTCCAGAACGCGGTGAGCGGCAGCACGCAGCCCATGGTGACCCCGCTGGCCGCCACGTAGCACAGCACCAGGCCCACCACTTGCTGCCACCGGAGCCGGGCTCCCGCCAGCGCCAGCATCACGTACAGGGCGGTGATGCAGATGACGCCGGTGCCCATCAGGATCAGCGGCAGCTTCACCGGGCTGGAGAGGCGCTGCCAGCCCCCTACCTGCCACCCCAGCACCGCGCCGTAGAGCAGCGCCCATAACAGGGATCCCACCGCCATCCGGCGGATGAGCAGTGGCAGCTCCTCGCCGGTCTTCAGGGCGTGGAGCAGCCGCTCCCGGTGGGCGAATACGTTGATTGCGATCGCACTCATGAGTCTTATCCGATGTTACCGGAAGAGTTGCTGGAACAGCTCCCAGATCGCCCCGCGCGGCGCCGGCTCCAGGTCGTCCTGCACCGCCACCGGCGCCACACGGGCCACCCCGGCGCCATAGGAGTGCACACCGGGCACCTCGAACTCCGTCATCTCCCCGTTTTCGAGCGGCTGGTGCTCCATCATGGCGCTGCTCCCTCGTCTCGACTGTAGGACCCGGAATACAGTTGCCTACCTTACTACCGAGTCCTGCGTCGGCTACGGGAAGAGCGATCCGGGCTAACGGAACAACTGCGGGATCAGCGTGAAGATTGCCTGGAAGACGCTCTCCGAGCCGGGCCCCCGGTGCGAGATCAACAGGTCCGAGTTGCTGAAGAACGGGCAGAGCAGCCAGCCCATCTGCGCGCCGACCAGGCCGTAGAGCGCCATCCAGCCCCAGAGGAACGACGACTGCTTCCACATCATCGGCGTTCCCTGGTGGAGCCGGGTGAGCCCGCGGAACATGAACCGCACGCCGATACAGCCCGACAGCGCCAGCACCGCCACGTTCACCAGCACGTGCAGCGCGTAGGCGCCGGGAGCCGTAAACGTGAGGAACCAGGTGATCGGCGCGAAGGCGGCCAGGATGACGCCGGTGATCGCCAGCCCGGTGAAGCCGAGCGCCGCCGTCTGCAAGAACGACCGCCGGCTCCCCAGGTACGACGAGAAGATGTACAGCGTGGGCAGGCAGAGGCACATGCTGAAGATCAGCACCAGCGGCAGCTTGATCGGGTTGGTGAGGATGCGCACCCACGAGCCGGTGGCGAGGCCGGTGACCAATCCGTAAAAAGCGGTAGGCAGGATGGCGACCAGCAGCAGGTCTGCCAGGATCACCTGCACCTCGTGGCCGGCTTCGATCTGCGTGATCAGGTACTCACGGTGCTTGAGCAGCCATTCCGCAATGCCCAGCCGACCGGCCAGGGTGCGCTCCCGCGCCTCCGG
>JAJFMS010001078.1 GCA_020696885.1 Armatimonadota bacterium
CCGGGCTTCGCCGCCGGACCGGGATGAAGTTACCGCGTTGGCGGCTGCGTGGCGGCACTTGGCCGTGCCGGCCGAGACGGAGTGGCTGGCGCTCTGCACCCTGGCGGGCGAGCCGACCGGTGTGTTCGCGCCGCGGTGGCTGGCGCACCTCACCGGGATGCCGCACTGCACGGCGCACGTGGGGCTCGTCACGCCCGGCGGCCTCGTCGTCCTGCAGCGTCGCTCCCTGCACAAGGCCCAGTTTCCAGATGCGTGGGACCTGGCGGTGACGGGTCACGTCTCCCTCCCGGCCGACGCCCCGCTCCAGCCGATCTCCTACCGCGAAGCCGCCGCCCGCGAGCTCGAAGAGGAGATGGGCCTCCCCGCCGCCCTCCACGACCGCCTGCTCCAGCCGCCGGGTCTCGTCCCCATTGGGAATCCCGTGGCCTACTACGGGGAGCGCGAAACGGGCGAGCGGCCCTGGTACGACGTGGAAGTGCGACAGCTCTTCGGCGCAGTGCTGACACCGGAAGGTCTGGCGCACCTGTCCTATCCGGAAGAGGAGATCTCCGCCGTGCTGCTCTGCCAGACCCATGCAGCTATTCTGGAAGGATCAGCACGTCGCCGATATTGAGAATGCGGGCTGGGCCGACTTCCCGTGGGCGAGCGGGAAGCTGGTGCGCGTGAATCTGTCGCCGCCGCTGCGCCAAGCGCTGGAATGGCTGGCCGAGGTGGCGGAGGCGGAGGAGCTGGAAGACCCTCCCTTCGACGAGGAGCTGTTCGACCATTGGTTCGTGGTGTCTCCAACCGGCGAGAAACTCGCCGTATCCCCACCCCTCGTCGACTTCGAGATCGGGGCGGTGGAATGGCGCTGACCGAACCGGACTACCGTGCGCAACCGGTCCGCCGGGTAGGGCCGAACCGGCTTCCTGCCGAACTTGCTATAAGAGAGTAGGCAAGAGCTCGCTATAGGTTGAGGATGAAGAAGCACACCCCAGGTCCCGCCCCGTCTCGCCGCACGGTGCTGAAGGGCGCCGTTACCGGTACCGCCGCACTGGCGCTGGCACCGCTGGGCCACGCCGCGGAGGCGCAGACCGTCGCCATCACGGACGATCCACGCCGTTTCCGCAGCACCTGGGCCGCGAACACCACCCGGGTATGGATCGGGCCGGAGTACTGGGCCAACCGGCTCCAGGACTGGCGGATCCACAAGGGCCGGCTGGAGTGCGTCCAGGCCTCACCCACGTCCCCCGTGCGCACCGTCCACCTGCTCACACGGCGCCTGTCGCCCGGCAGTGCGGACTTCACCATGACCATTCGCACCGGCGTGGCGGAAGCGGGTCCGGATGGCGTGGCCGGTGACGCGGCTACCGGCTTCCTGGTGGGCGCGGGCAGCGAGGAGACGGACTTCCGCGCGGCGGCGCTGGTCCACGCCGTCCCGGGGCCGGGGGGCGGGTTCCTGGCCGGGATGGATGGCGGCGGCCGGCTCTTCATCCGAGATTTCGAGCTGCCGCGAGAAACCATGCCGCGCGCGGGGCAGCCCCGCGGGAAGTTCCCGCCGGCAGTGGTGCTGCGGCTGGTGGGCGCCGGCTCCCCGGACGGCGGTTACGCGCTCACCCTCTCCGCCGAGGACCCCGCCGGCCGGCCGATCACGGAGCCGGTGACCGTTAAGGTGGATCCCGGGAAGGTTGCCGGAAACATCGCCCTGGTGTCACACCCCGGCACCGGCATGAACAGCGCCCGCTTCTGGTTCGACGACTGGATCTTGGCCGGGCCGGGCGTGGGGATGCATCCGGAGCGGGCCTGGGGGCCAGTCCTCTCCACCCTGTACACCGTCCAGAACCGCGTGCTGAAGCTTACCGCGCAACTGGCGCCGGTGGACCCCGGGGCCAGCCCGGCGGCGCAGCTCCAGGTGCAACGCGGCAGCGAGTGGAAGACGATCGCGTCCGCTCCGGTCGTCACGCCCGGCTTCACCGCGCACTTCCGGGTGGAGAAGTGGGATACCAACCAGGATGTGCCGTTCCGCGTCGTCTATTCGCTGCCCGGCACGGATGGCGGGCAGGTGCCGTTCCACTGGGACGGCACCGTGCGAAAGGATCCCCGGGAGCAGGACACCATCGTGGTGGCGTCGCTGAGCTGCGTGCAGCAGGTGAACGGCCAGATCGGCCCCGCCGCCGGCACCTATCGCTGGGCGGACCGCGTCTGGTTCCCGCACGCGGACATGGTCCCGAACGTGGCGAAGCACAACCCGGACCTGTTCTTCTTCGCCGGCGACCAGATCTACGAGGGCAACCCCACCCGCGTGGTGCGCGAGCCCGAGGACGAGGCCGAGCTGGACTACCTTTACAAGTGGTTCCTCTGGTGCTGGTCGTTCGGGAACCTGGTCCGCCATACGCCGTGCATCTGCATCCCGGACGACCACGACGTCTTCCAGGGCAACATCTGGGGGATGGGCGGGCATCCGTCCGCCCCAGGCGACACCGCCGGGCTGAAGGGCGGCTACGGGATGTCCGCTTCCTGGCTGAACATGATGCAGCGGACGCAGACGAGCCACCTGCCGGACCCGGTGGACCCCAGCCCCGCCGAGCAGGGGATCGGCGTCTACTTCACGGCGCTCACCCTCGGCGGCATCGGCTTTGCGATTCTGGAGGACCGGAAGTTCAAGTCGTCGCCGGAACTGGTCCAGGCGGAGCGGACGCTCGACAACCACATCACGGAGCCGGGCTACGACACCCGCAAAGCGGACGTGCCCGGAGCCGCGCTGCTCGGCGACCGGCAGCTCAAGTTCCTCCGGGAGTTCGCGGGCGACTGGCGCGGGCAAGAGATGAAGGCGGCGCTCAGCCAGACGATCTTCGCGAACCTCCAGATCAGCTCCCGCGGGGCGACCACCGGGAAACTGGACCAGGACCTCGACTCCGGCGGCTGGCCGCAGAGCGGGCGGAAGGCGGCGCTCCGGGAGCTGCGGCGCGGGTTTATGGTCCACCTGGCCGGCGACCAGCACCTGGCCAGCACCATCCACCATGGCGTGGATGAGTGGGA
>JAJFMS010000070.1 GCA_020696885.1 Armatimonadota bacterium
ACGCAACGCCCGGAGGGGAGCTGGTACGACAGCCCCGGCTACGCCTACGCCACCGCGATGGGCGTGCTGGCCCTGAACGTGCCAGCGGCGCTGCTGCCGGTTTACCAGAAGTAGGTCACCGGATACTCACCACAAAGACACGAAGGCACAAAGAAGAGCGACACAGGCCATCTCACAGAGTGCGTTCATGCTTGCAGCGCTGACTACGGCTCCGAGGCAGGGCGTACTTTCGCCGTAAATCGCACAACTGCGAGCTACACCACTCAACCCACTCTTAGGGTCCTCGTGTCTTTGTGGTGAATATCCGGGCCGGGTCCAGACAACGCAGAACAGCCCCCGCAAACGCGGGGGCTGTTCCTCGATCCGGAGGTAAGCGAGTGCTTACTTCTGGGTGTTCAGGTAGGCGACGATGTTGTCGAGAGCTGCCTGCGGTCCCTTGAACGCGGGCATGATGCTGCCGGCCTTCGGCTTCTTGGTGTACGCAGCGATCTCCTCGGACTTGTGCTCCTTGGCGATCTCGCTGAGGTCAGGGCCGATCTCGCCGCCCTTCGGGAAGTCTTTGGTGCGGTGGCAGCCGGTGCAGCCTTCCTTGCTGAAGAGCGCCTGGCCGGCTTTCGGATCGGCCTTGGCGGCCGCCTTCGGCGCGGGCTTGGCGGGCTTCTTCTTAGGTGCAGCGGTGGCCGTAATCACCGGAAGGGCAAGCGTTCCGGCCGCGAGCACGCCGATGAGCGTCCGCTGGGTTCGAGACATCACGGGAGGGTCCTCCTTGGTAACGGTGTGGTCGGCCACCCGCCCGGTTCTGGGTCCGGCAGCCCAACTTTCCGAATATCGGTTCAACGCATGGACCCGGCACTCCTTGTGCCGGTGCCCTCAGATTACTCGCTTCAGGTTGAGAATTCACGACCCTACGCGCAGCGAGCCCTTCGTCCGCCGCATCGAGGACAGCCGGGCACTCGCTTTTCTAAACGATTAGTCGTGGGTTCGGGGTTCCCTGCTCAGCCGGAAGTTGGCTCGGGGGACACCGGCAAGCCGGATTTGCCGGCCCGCTTCCGTTTGATCGCGGGTGCGGAAATCAGGAGCAGCACCACCGCCGCCTGGATCACGTAGGCCACGTGGAACGAGATCCCCGCGGAACGCTGCATCTGGCTGCAGCCCGCGGAGAGCCCTCCGAAGAACAATGCTGAGGCCAGCACCCCCAGCGGGTGGAGCTGACCCAGTAGCGCCACCGCGATCCCGGAGAAGCCATAGCCCGGCTCCCCTGGGGCGTACCGGTACATGCGCTGGATGAGGCCCAGGATCTCCACCGCGCCGCCCAGGCCGGCCAGCGCGCCACTGGAAAGGAACGCAATCCCGATGGTGCGCGCCGTGGCGATCCCGGCGGAGGCCGAAGCGACCGGGTTCAGGCCCACTGCGCGGATGCGGAAGCCGGTGCCGGTGCGCGTGAACCAGAGCCACACCAGCGGCACCACCAGGAACGCCAGCAGCACGCCCAGGTGCAGCCGGCCGACCTCGATCCCCAGCCCCAGCACCTTCTCGCCGCCCGGCAGCGTCAGCGAGCCGCCCCCCACGGTGCGCAGGCCGGTGAGGGCGCGGAGCCGCTCCAGGTGGGTCCACTCCGGCAGCAGCGGGCTCCAGTCGCTGGTGCTGGTGGGGTCGTGGATCGGGCCTCGCACCAGGTATTCCACCAGGTAGACGGCCAGGAAGTTCAGCATGATGGTGCTGATCACTTCCGGCACGTCCCGCTTCAGCTTGAGGAACGCCGGGAAGCCCGCCCAGAGCGCGCCGCCCGCCGCACCGCAGACCAGGCAGAGAGACACGGCTACCGGCGGAGGCAGGGGAGGGAGCAGCAGCCCTGCGAGCGCCGCGGAGAGCATCCCGGCCAGGAACTGTCCTTCCGCGCCGATGTTCCAGACCCCACAGCGGAACGCCACGGCCGCGCTCAATCCGGTGAACACCAGCGGCGTGGCCTTGATCAGCGTCTCCGTGATGCTGGTGGGGGAGCCGATCGAGCCTTCCAGGATCGCCAGGAGCGCCTTGCGGGGGTCGCCACCCAGCAGCGCGACGATCGCCGCCACCAGCGCGACGGTGACCCCGGCGAGGAGGAGCGCCCCCGGTACGACGCGCCGGGCGAGGTCGAGGGCTCTACGGAGCTGCGGCGCCATGATCCCCGGTGCTACCGCCCATCATCAGCCCCAACGTCTCCCGGGAGGTGGTGGGCGAGACCACGCCCATCAGCCGGCCCTCGTACAGCACACCCACCCGGTCCGAAAGCGCCAGCACCTCGTCCAACTCGGTGGAGATCAGCAGGATCGCCGCCCCGCGCTCCCGCTGAGCCCGGAGCTGATCGTGGACGTAAGCGGTGGCGCCCACGTCCACCCCGCGCGTGGGGTTAAGCGCCACCAGGAGGTCCGGCTTCTTGTGCAGCGCCCGCCCGATCACGATCTTCTGCTGGTTTCCTCCGGAGAGTGTGTCCGCGGGCTGGTCCAGCCCGGAGGCGCGGACGTCGTACCGCGCCATCATCTCCCGCGCCTCGGCGTTCAGGAGGCCCCAGCGCAGCCACGGACCGGCGTTGGCGCGCGGCTCCTGGTGCAGCTCGAGGATCAGGTTGTCTCGCACGGACATACCCGGCACGAGCCCGGACCGCTTGCGTTCCTGCGGCACATAGCCGATCCGGCCGCGCTGGCCCGGCGCGGCCGCGTCCCGGCCGGAAATCTCCATCGTGCCGGCTTCCACGTGCCGCAGCCCCAGCAGGGCCTCCGCCAGCTCGGCCTGGCCGTTTCCGTCCACCCCCGCGATGCCCAGGATCTCGCCGGCGCGCACGTCCAGGGAGAGGCCGCGCACCGCGTCGACGCCGCGCTCGTCGCGGACGCGGAGGTCCGCCACGTGGAGCACCGGCGGCCCCGTGGGCACGGGAACGGAGGCCAAGACGGGAGTGGCAACCGGCCCGGGCAGAGACTCCGCCAGCTTCTCTTCGCCGCCCACCATCCGCCGCGCCAGGTCCGCCGGGTCTGTCGCTTCAATCGCCACCGTGCCGGCATGGTGACCGCGGCGAAGCACCGTAACCCGATCGCACAACCGCATCACTTCGTTCAGCTTGTGGCTGATGAACACCAGCGACTTCCCTTCATCGCGGAGCCGCTTCAGCACGTCGAACAGCTCATCCAGCTCCACGGGCGCCAGCACGGCGGTCGGCTCGTCGAAGATCAGGATCTCCGGCTCCTGGGCCAGGACCTTGACGATCTCCAGCCGCTGCTGCACGCCCACCGGGAGCTGCCACACCAGGGCGTTGGGATCCAGCTTCCAGCCGAGCCGCTCCGCAATGGCGAGAGCATCCGCAGCCAGATTCCGGCGGGGGAGCAGGAAGGGGGTGCGCGCCGGAAGCGCCAGCGCCAGGTTCTCCGCCACGGTGAAGCTGTCCACCAGGGTGAAGTGCTGATGCACCATGCCGATGCGGCACGCCGCCGCGTCTCGCGCGGAGCGGAAGCGGACCGGCTTGCCGCGCACTTCGATCTCTCCGGCATTGGGCTGGTAGAGCCCGGAGAGCACCTGCATCAACGTGGACTTGCCGGCGCCGTTCTCGCCCAGCAGCGCGTGGATCTCACCCGGCCGCAGCTCGAAGTCGACCCCAGCGAGCGCCTGCGTCTCCGCGAAGCGCTTGACGATGCCGCGCATCCGCACGGCGGGGACGGCTGCGGAGCTCATCGCGCGGGGCTACTTCCCAACCAGGTTCAGTTGGCCGGACTTGATGTCCGCCTCCGCCTGCTCAATCTTCTTCAGCACGTCCGCGGGAATCTTGTCTTTGAAAGCGGGGTTGATCGCCAGGTAGACGTTCCCGCTCTTGAGGTCGTTCCGGTAGAAGTCGCCCTTGAACGTACCGTCCTTCACCTTCCGCGCGACGTCCATGAACGTCTTCGGCACGTCCAGCACGGCGCTGGCGGGGATGATCTCCGGCTTCAGCTCGTTCTGGTTGGCGTTGGAGCCGATCACCAGCACGCCCTTGTGCTCCTCGGCCGCCTGGAACACCCCTTCGCCGGCGGCGTCCGCGTTCTGGAACAGCACGTCCGCGCCGGCCCGGATCATGGCCAGCGCCTTCTCTTTGCCCGCGTTGGCGTCGCTCCAGCTTCCCAGGTAGGTGGTGGTGGCCGTAAACTTCGGGTTGATCACCTTGCCGCCCTGCTCGAACAGGGCAAACGACTGCTTCAGCGGCGGGATGCTCATGCCGCCGATCTGGCCGGCTTTGCCGGTCCTGGAGAGCGCCGCCGACGCCATGCCGGCGAGATAGGCCGCCTCGCCGATATCGAACTGGAGCGAGGCCAGGTTCTCGCCCTTCACCTCGCCGCTGCTCACCACGAAGGTCGTGTCCGAGAACTCCTCCGCCACGCGCTTGGCCGCATCGCCAAACTCGTTGCCGTGGGCGAAGACGAGTTTTGCCCCATCCCGCGCGAAGCCGCGCAGCGCCTCTTCCGCCTGCGCCTCGCCGGAGCTCTGGTGGCTGGTCTCCGCGCCCAGCTCCTGCTTGATCTGGTCCAGGCCCTTCCCGGCCAGGGAGTTCCAGCCGCTGTCGGCCAGCGAGCCGTTGGTCAACAGCGCCACCTTGAACGGAGGTCCGGACGCAGCCGGAGCTGGGGTGTTGGCACCCGCGGTCTCGCTGCCGGAAGAGGTGGACGAGTTCCCGCCGCAGCCGGCAACTACCAGCAGAAGCGGGGCGGCAAGCAGGGTTCGGCGGTTTAGCATAGGGACTCTGGGATGGGCAAGGGGCGGTTCGCAACCCGGCAATTATGTGCCCGGGGAGGACACCCGTCAACGCGGGCCGTCCCCGGACCTACTTGCCGGGGGGACGTGCGGATTCCTTCCGCGCATCAGGCGGAGTGGGGTTGACGCTGCCGTTGTGGACCGGATGATCAGGAAGCGCTGCCGCATGATTGCCGGAGTCCCGAAGCCATTCGGGCAGCACCTTCTGGAAACGGCGTCTGCAACCGGGAGCACGTGCCCGAATGGCTTCGGGACTCCGTGGCAACCAGGCGTCGACGGAGGCCGGCTCCGGATGAGGTCGGGATCCCCTCCAGAGGCCCTACCTCGATCAATGCGCCGGGCGACCCAGCAGCATGGATAACAACAGCCCCAGCGTGGTACAGAGCAACAGTACGAACGTAAAGTCCGGCTGCAGCCTCCGGTGTAGTGGTGGTCTCCGCATGGCTCACCTCCTTGGTGGCTCCTGCATACCC
Source organism: Armatimonadota bacterium (assembly GCA_020696885.1). The sequence continues at coordinate 5,226 of JAJFMS010000070.1, forward strand.
AACCGCGTCGGCGGCAACACCCTCGCCCGCGCGAAAGCCCTGACGCATGGACGGCCGGAATCCGACTATCCGAATCAGCAGGATTGTCCTCACGGCAGGCCCCTGCTACCATGCTCCCTCCACTCCGCTTGCCATCCTGACGAGAGCTGCTCATGGCCAGAACCACCACCGCCCCGGCCCGCACCCGCCGGGTCCGATCCCAATCCGCGGAGGAGCCGCCCCGCCCCCGAAAAGAGGGCGGCGCCCCGCCCCCGCGACCCAGCGGTGGGCGCTCGCAAGGACGGTTGTGGACCGATCTCGCGGCCATCGTGCTCGCCCTGATCGGCGCGCTCCTGGCGGTGGCGCTGTTCCGGCCGGGCAGCGCCGGGATAGTGGGCTCGTTCCTGGTCCACTTCATCCGCCTCTGGATGGGCTCCGTGGTCCACGTGGCGCCGCTGCTGTTCTTCGGCAGCGCGCTGGCCCTGGCGTTGGACTATCGCCGCGCCACCCACGGCCAGATGTTGCTGGGGATTGGCGGGATCATGACCGTGGTCTTTGGCTGCGTCCACCTCGCCAGCACCGCCCGGGGGATGGAATTCGACAGCACCCGTGCCCGCTTCGCGGCGATGCTCCCGAATACTGCGGACACGTCCCTGGTCTTCGCGCCGGATGGGGGCATGCTGGGCGCGCTGGTGATGGCGGTGCTGTTCCCGTTGGGGCAGATGGGCTCCTACCTCGTGCTGGGCGCCACCGGGCTCGCCTCGGTGCTCCTGGTGTCGGAGCTGACCCTCCGGGGGATGGGGGAGCGGATCCACGAGCGCTCCCGGATTGCTGCTGAGAAGGCCCGCAAGGCCAACGCGGCCCGCAAAGCCCGCAAGCAGGAGCGTGCGGAGGACTCCGAGGAGGAGCTGCACCGGCGCCTGGACGCGAAAATGCGGGAGCCCGCCGCGCTGCCCGCACCCGACAAGAAGCGCTTGCTTTTCCTGGACCTGGACCGCGAAACCGATCCCGAACCCGCCCTGCCGGCGCCCAAACAGCCCGCTACGGAGAAGCAGCCGCCCGCGGAGAAGCCGGCCCGCCGCAGCCTGTTCTCGCGCCGGAGCAAGGAAGAGGAGCGTCCGGTTGAGGATGAGACCCCGGAGCCCGCAGCGGCGGAGCCGGCCGTACCCGCGGCCCGCACCGATGTGGCGGCGCTGGTGCCGGTGGAAGACGAGCTTCCAGTGACGGCGGAGCGGCGGATGCCGCCCGTGACGCGCGGCAAGACCACCCGGGCCCGCCCGCCGAAGATGCCGTCGAACGGCGAGGGGTACGTGATGCCCCCGCTGGACCTCCTGGAGACCCCCCAGCCGCGGCCGAAGCGAGCCGCGCAGGACACCGAGGCGAACATCGGCATCCTGGAGAACACGCTGGCCCAGTTCCGCATCCAGGCCCAGGTGGTGGAGATCGCGGACGGCCCTTCAGTCACCCGCTACGAGATCCGGCTGGGAGAAGGGATCCGCGTCAAGAAGATCCTGGACCTGGCGGATAACATCGCCATGTCGCTCTCCGCGATGTCCGTGCGCGTGGAGGCGCCGATCCCCGGCAAGGCCGCCATCGGGATCGAGGTGCCGAAGAAGCACGCCTGCAAGGTGACGCTGCGCGAGTGCCTGGAGTCCGGCGAGGCCGGCGACATCACCTCCAAGGTCGGCTTCGTGCTCGGGAAGGACGTGGCCGGGAACGTGCGCTGCGCGGACCTGGCGCGGATGCCCCACCTCCTGGTGGCCGGCGCCACGAACTCCGGAAAGAGCGTCTGTCTCAACGTGCTCATCGCGAGCATGCTGTTCCGCGCGCGGCCGGATGAGCTGAAGATGATCATGATCGACCCGAAGCGGGTCGAGCTCACCCTCTTCGACGGCATCCCGCACCTCATCCACCCGGTGGTGAAGGACGTGAAGCAGGCGGCCGGCATCCTGCGCTGGGTGCTCAAGGAGATGGACCGCCGGTACGACCTCTTCGCGCACCTAATGACGCGGAACATCGAGGGCTACAACATCAAGGTCGCGGCGGAGCCTGAAAAGCGGATGCCGTTCCTGGTGGTGGTCATCGACGAGCTGGCGGACCTGATGATGCAGCAGGGCCCCGAGATCGAGCAGGCGATCTGCCGGCTGGCGCAGCTTGCCCGCGCCACCGGGATCCACCTGGTCATCGCCACGCAGCGGCCGTCCGTGGACGTTATCACCGGTCTCATCAAGGCGAACGTGCCCTCGCGGATCGCGTTCTCCGTCAGCTCGCAGATCGACAGCCGCACCATCCTGGACATCAAGGGCGCGGAAAACCTGATCGGCCGCGGCGACATGCTGTTCAAGCCGATCGACGCCACCAAGCCGATCCGCATCCAGGGCGCCTTCCTCAGCGAGGCGGAGGTCGAGGCGCTCACCAACCACCTCAAGGCCCAGGGCCGCCCGGACTACATCGCCGAGGCGCTGGCGGTGGACCACGGCTCCTACGGCGTGGAAAGCTCCGAGGAAGTGGAGGATGACCTCTTCGAGCCCGCGGCCCGCTTCGTGGTCACCACCGGGCACGCGTCCACTTCCATGATCCAGCGCAAGTTCAAGATCGGCTACACCCGCGCCGCCCGCCTGGTGGACATGATGGAAGCCCGCGGCATCGTGGGCGCGCTGGACGGCGCCAAGCCCCGCGAGATCATGATGAGCCGCGACTCGCTGGACCAGATGTTCCAGAACATCCGCAACTCCCTCTTCCGCGGCGACGCCGGCAGCAACCTGGACGAAGAGGACGAGGACGACCTCGTAGTGATCGACCTGGACGGCGAAGACGCCGAAGACGACCCGTTCGTCACCGGGTAGAAGCTTGCCCGCGGAACACGCGGAGAGAGTTTGCCCGCGAAACACACGAAAGAGCGCGAAAAGGGGAAGGGGAATTAGACAGGATTAGCGGGGTTGACAGGATGGGGGCCAGAGATCAGTAGGTAGGTTGTTCACACCACGGAGAACCATCGCACCACCACCCCGAGCCGTCGACGCCCGTCGGCGTTGCTCGTGCTCCCATCTTTCTCATCCCGCAAATCCTGTCTAGATCCGTCCGCTTTCCCCTTTTCGCGTGTTTCGCGGGCAACTCCCTCCGCCTTCCCCTTTCGCGGACTTTCGCGTGTTTCGCGGGCAATGTCTGGCGGATCAGCCGAGGTAGGCACCGCCGTTGACGTTGATGGTCTGGCCGGTGATGTAATCCGCGGCGGGGGAGGCGAGCCAGTGGACTACTTCCGCGATCTCCTCCGGGGTGCCGAAGCGGCCGACCGGGATCCCGGCGCACAGTGCGTCCTTCTGTGCGTCATCGAACTGGTCGAGCATCTCCGTGGCGATGCCGCTCGGCGCCAGCACGTTGCAGCGGACTCCGTGCGGCGCCAGGTACTTGGCCACGGACCGGGTGAGGCTGATCACCGCCGCCTTAGAGGCCGCGTAGTGAGCACCGGAGAGGATCCCGCCCACCTGCGCGGCGATGCTGGCGAAGTTGATGATCCGCCCGGAGCCCTGGCGCATCATCGGCTTGCAGCAGGCCTGGCTCACCAGGAATGCGCTGCCCGCGTTGATGCTGAACACCTGATCCCACTCCGCCTTGGTGATCTCCTCGAACGGTGTTCGCCGCAGGATCCCGGCCGAGTTCACCGCCACGTCCAACCGCCCGAACCGCTCCTCGATCTGCGCGAACAGCGAGCTCACCGCGGCCTCGCTGGAAAGATCCCCATCGTACACCAGCGGTTCCGCCTGGGTTAGCTCCGCCGCGAGGGGCTCCAGCGGCTCCCGGCGCAGGTCCGCCAGCACCAGCCGGGTGCCGGCCTCCGCCGCAAACCGCCGGGCCACCGCCCTGCCGATACCGCCGCTGGCCCCGGTAACGAGGACTACTCTTCCCGCCTTCGCACACTCCGCAAGCCCTGGCCCGGGTCGAGCGCCGCGGATTGTTCTCCGCTCCGGGTCGCCTTCCCTATCCCGGCCGCATCATCAGGTGCGCGTTTCACGACCAGGGCAATCAAGCACTTCCGGCGTCTGTGGGCTGCCAGGGAGCGAGTAATGCGTGCTCCGTAATGCGTAACGAAGCCGCCCTCGCTCGGTGGGCTTTACGCATTACGGAGCACACATTACGAGCCGTCCGCTCGTTCAACGCCCTCTTCGCAACCTGCCCGCATCATAGATCGAACCCCGTCATCGCCCGAGCACAGTAAGCACTCTTTTACAGTGCCTGCAAATCCTATACTGCGGCCACGTAGGGGAACAAACAGGAAAGACCCTGTCGAGCTACGCCAGGCCGGTTGGCACTGCCGGGTGAACCTGAGTGATGTCTCTCCGTGCTCCGTGCGAGCGTAGGATCGGTGGGACTTATTCCGGTAGAAGGACTCTCCCATGCATCGACTCCTGGTAGGAGCTATTGCAATCATCTCCGCTTTTGCCCTCCTGGCCGGCTGCTCCAACGGCGCCGGTCAGCCGCCCAGCGCGGACGAGGCGGCGCGCCAATCGGCCATCACCCAACAGGGCGCCGTGAACGCGCCCGCACCCGGTGGTGCTCCCGCAGCCCCCGCGGCTCCGGCGCCCGGCCAATAGCGAACCTGATCCTCACATCGAAAGGACGCCACCTTGAAACGCCGTGGGTTTACCCTGATTGAACTTCTTGTGGTGATTGCCATCATCGCCATCCTGGCCGCCATCCTGTTCCCGGTTTTCGCCAAGGCCCGCGAGGCGGCGCGGGCTACCGCGTGCCGCAGCAACCTGAAGCAGATCGGCACCTCCGTGCTGATGTACGTGCAGGACTACGACGAGACCCTGCCGTTCCAGTACAACCTGGGCGCCAACACGCCGCGCTACCCGACCAACGGCACGGAGCTGATCAACACCGACCCGTGGGGCGTGGTGGGCGATCTGGTGATGCCGTACGTCAAGAACCGCGAGGTCTTCGGCTGCCCCAGCAGCACCAAGGCCACCAGCGGGGTCAACTGGAAGTACGAGCACGACTACGGCTGGAACACCACCATGTTCCTGTCGAACAACGGCTACGCGATGGCGAACCTCCAGGCGCCGGCCGACATGCTCTTCACCGCCGACACGGCCTGGGAATGGCTCCAGGCAGGCACCTGGACGGAGAACTGCGGCGGCGGCTACCCCGGCGGCCCGAACGGCTGGGGCGGCACGGGCGCGGGCCGGTTCAAGACCCGTCACTCCGGCATGATCAACGTGCTCTACGGCGACGGTCACGTACAGGCCACCAAGCTCTCTCGCCTGAAGTACTCCAACATGGTTCCCGGCTACACGGGCCTGGAGACCCTCTCCCCTCCGGCGAACACCGCGGACTGCAGCTACGCGCAGTAGTCACACACGGAGTGTGCTGGGGAGTAATGGAGTACTGGAGTAGTGGAGTGTTGGGGCCTACGGCGCCAATGCTCCACTACCCAGGGTCGATCAAGTAACCGAACGGGGTGTTGCTTTGTAGGGGCATTCGCCGTGATTGCCCTGGAAACGAGGACGGTGCGGGCGCGCGCAGAGCCGCACCTCCCAGCCATTCCCCAACCGGGTACGGCCCTCTCGGCCTCGTGCCCACCTACATACCCCCACTACTCTTGGAGCACAGGCCGGTGAAGCATGAAGAGGCCGACCCGCGATACGTCGTGGGCCGGCCTCTCTTCGCTTCTCCACTAATCCGGCGTTAGCGCCCGTGGTGCTCAGACTTCCGAGAGGAGTACCCGGCGATGCTCCTGGGAGCTGCGCCGGAGCGCTTCCACCACCCGCATGTTCTCGCGGGCGTCCTCGGGGCCGCGCTCCGGCGGGTGGTTGTTCAGGATGCAGTCGCTGAAGTGCTCCACCATCAGCGCGTACTGGTCCACGCCCTTGGTGGTGAGCTCTTCCACGCCGTTCGCGTCGAAGACCCGGACGATGGCCGGATCGCTACCCGGCAGCCACGGCTTCGGAAGCTCGATCCGGCCGTCGCTCCCCACGATCTCCAGGCTCGTACGGAAGTTCGACTCGAAGCTGCAGTCCAGCAGGGCGGAGTGGTTTTCGTACTCCAGCAGGCCGGTGGTGGTGAGGTCCCCGCCCGACTCCTCGTGCCAGCTCGCCCACCCGGAGACCGCCGCCGGGACGCCGCCGCTGAAGAAGCGGATGGCGTTGACGCAGTAGCAGCCCACGTCCATCAGGGCGCCGGGGCCCTGGCCGCGCTGGAAGCGCGGGTTAGTGGCGTCCGGCGCGGAGTTGAACGTGAAGGCGGCGCGGATAGTGCGCAGGTTCCCGATCCGGCCGCTATCCAGCACTCTCTTGGCCAGCGGGATCTGCGGGTGGAAGCGATACATGAACGCCTCCATCAGCCAGCGCCCCGACTTCTCCGCGGCCGCCACCATCCCGTCGATCTCCGACGGGTCCAGGGTGAACGGCTTCTCGCACAGCACGTGCTTACCGGCTTCCAGGGCCTTGATGCTCCAGGGCGCGTGGAGCCCGTTCGGCAGCGGATTGTAGATCGCGTCCACCTCCGGGTCCGCCAGGACCGCCTCGTAAGAGGGGAGCACGCGGAAGCCGTAACGATCCACCGCCTCCTGGATGCGGTCCGGGCGCGGCGTGCCCAGCGCCACCAGTTCCGCGTTCTTCGCCGCGGCGATGGCGGGCATCAGGGCGCTCCGGGCGATCTTGGCGCTGCTAATGATTCCCCAGCGAACCTTTCCGCTCGCCATTACTGCTGCTCCAGCACGGCCAGGATCTCCCGGCAGAACGCCGGCAGGTCCTTCGGCACCTGAGCCGTCACCAGGTTGCGATCCACCACCACCGGCTCGTTCACCCACTCCGCGCCGGCGTTCTTGTGGTCGTCCTTGATCGCCGGCACGGAGGTGCAGCGGCGGCCGCGCAGCACGTCCGCGGAAACCAGCACCCAGCCGCCGTGGCACACCGCCGCCATCATCTTGCCCGCGTCCGCGATCTCACGGGTGAACGTGAGCACCTCGTCGTAGCGCCGCAGGCGGTCCGGGCACCAGCCGCCGGGCACCACCACGCCGTCAAAGTCCGCCGCGTTGAAATCCGCCACGTTGCCGTCCGTCTCCACCGGATAGCCGTGCTTGGACTGGTACACCTTCTCCCGCGGGCCGGCGACCGTCACCTGGACGCCCGCCTCGATCAGCCGCAGCTTGGGGTACCACAGCTCCAGGTCTTCGTAGTCGTTCTCCGCGAAGATCAATACACGCTTGTCGCTTGCAGCCATCGTCTCATCTCCAGATCGTAGGACGGGGCTCCGCCATGCCCCGAGGACAGTTCACCCCGAGCCCCGCAAGCCCTGCGGGGTAGTTGTCTCACCTCCAGAGGATCGGGACACAGAATCCCCAGCGTTCCCGGGCTTCCCCGGCCCGAAGCGGGCTAGAATGGAGGAACACACGAACTGGGGGAGGGGAAAGGACCGGATGATGCGACTTCGAAGCCTGAACGGCGTCTGCGCAGCGGTGGCGGTGGCCGCGGTCGCGCTCCTGGCGGGCTGCGGCGCCAGTGATGCCCCGGCCGTCCCCTTCGCCACAGCCCAGGGCGGAACAGGCCCCGTGAGCATCGAAGGGGTCCCCGACACCAGCACCATGCGCAAGGAGACCGGGAAGCCCACCGAGTTCATGGTGAAGGAAGCGGACACCGACCAGTCGATGCGCGTAAGCGCGCCGCCCGAGGTGAGCGTCCCCGCCAACCTGTCCTCGGCGACGTTCGTGGTCGTCACCGGAACCTACAACGCCGAGCAGCGCACCTTCGTGGCCACCCGCGTAGAAACCAAGGTGCCGCCGCGGGAAGCGCAGCCCAGGGGATAGGCGCTTCGCTCGGTGTTCGGTGTTCAGGAAGCAAGCCTGACCAAGCAACAGAAGTCATCCTGAGCCGCTGCAAGCCCCAGCGCGGCGTACGTGTCCCCTGCGAAGGATCTCTTACCGGGCTCGGAACGCCGCCCCGATTTCTTCGGGCCCGCTGCGGTCCGATTTGCGTGGAGTCGGCGTCTCCAGGCGCCGATCGTTAGCCGTTCGCCAGCCACATACCGTCATCGGCCGGAGCGGGACGACCCGTCAGGACGCCGTTCGTCAGGAAGAGC
>JAJFMS010001079.1 GCA_020696885.1 Armatimonadota bacterium
GGACAACACCGTGCGCGCCATCGACGCCTCTAACGGCCACCAGGTGCTGCAGCAGGGTTCCCACAACGACTGGGCGCTCGACACCGTGTTCTCGGCGGACGGCTCCCACCTGGTTTCCGTGAGCCGAGACCGGACCGTGAAGCTGACCGAAGTGGCGACGCAGCGGTTCGTCGACAACATCACTTCCATCACTCCGGGCGCCCTGAAGGGTGGGCTCGCCGCGGTGGCCCGCCATCCGGACCGGGACGAGATTGTCATCGGCGGCGCGGACGGCGTCCCGGGCGTGTATCGCATCTACCGCCAGACCAAGCGCGAGATCGGCGACAACGCCAACCTCATCAAGGAACTCCCGGCGCTGAAGGGCCGCGTCAACGCCGTGGCCGTGAGCGACGACGGCAACCGCATCGCTGCCGGCAGCAGCCTGGACGGCACCGGGCAGGTGGCGCTCTACGCCTACACCTTCAGCACCGCCCTCCCGCCGGACATCAAGAAGATCCAGTCCAAGCGCTCCACCCAGCGCACCGCGGCCGAGCGAGCGGCGCTGGCCAAGTACACGTCCAGCGGCGTCGAGCGGACCGCACTGGTAGACCTACCGCAGACCGGGATCTACGCCCTCGCCTTCTCTGCGGACGGCAGCTCGCTGGCCGCTGCCGGGACGGACGGCGTGATCCGGCTCATCGACACCACGAGCGGCGCGATTGCGAAGACGATCTCCCCCGCGCCGATAGCCGGTGGAGCCGTGGCAAAGGTCGCCGCAGGCACCGCGGCCCGGCCCGAGGATCCGTTCCCGAACGGCCCCTCGCTGCCCGCCAAGCTCCTCTCCCTGGAAGTGCAGCCGGCCGGCGTGAAGCTCACCGGCAGCTACGACTACTCCCAGGTGCTGGTGATCGGCAAGCTCCAGAACGGCGAGACCGTGGACGTCACCCGCCGCGTCCAGGCAGCTCTCTCTTCCCCGGTAGCCACCTACTCGCCCGCCGGCCTCGTCTCCCCGAAGACGGACGGCGCCGCGAGCCTCAAGCTGAGCCTCGAAGGCAAGTCCGTGGTCGTCCCGGTGTCCGTCAGCGGCGTGAAGACGAGCCGCCCCGTGGACTACGTCCGCGACGTGCAGCCGGTGCTGGGGAAGGTCGGCTGCAATCAGGGCACCTGCCATGGCGCGAAAGACGGCAAGAACGGCTTCAAGCTCTCCCTGCGCGGCTACGACTCGCTCTACGACGTGCGCGCCTTCACCGATGAGCTGGCCTCGCGGCGCGTGAACGTCGCCTCGCCCGATGACAGCTTGATGCTGCTGAAGGCGACCGGCTCCGTGCCGCACGTGGGCGGCGTGGTGATGAAGCGCGGCGATGCCTACTACCAGATCCTCCGGAGCTGGATCGCCGCGGGCGCGAAGCTGGACCTGAAGACCCCGCGCGTGACCGAGATCGTGGTGACGCCGAAGAACCCGGTCGTCCAGCAGATCGGCAGCACCCAGCAGATCCGCGTGATCGCGAAGTACGCGGACGGCACCACCCGTGACGTGACCCGGGAAGCGTTCATCGAGACCGGCAACATGGAAGTGGCCACTTCCAATCGCAGCGGCCTGGTGACCGCCATCCGCCGCGGCGAGGCACCGATGCTGGTGCGCTACGAAGGCAACTACGCGGCCACCACGCTCACCGTGATGGGCGACCGCAGCGGCTTCGTGTGGAAGCAGCCCGCCTCCTACAACAAGATCGACGAGCTGGCCGCCGCCAAGTGGAAGCGGATGAAGATCCAGCCGTCCGAGGTCTGCACGGACGCGGAATACATCCGCCGCGTCTATCTCGACCTCACCGGCCTGCCCCCCACCGCCGATGAGATGCGCGCGTTCCTGGGAGACGCCCGGGACAGCCGCGTGAAGCGCGAGGCGCTGGTGGACAAGCTCGTCGGCAGCAAAGACTTCGTGGAGTATTGGACCAACAAGTGGGCGGACCTGCTCCAGGTGAACCGCAAGTTCCTAGGCGTGGAGGGCGCGGTCGCCTTCCGCAAGTGGATCCGCCAGGAAGTGGCCGCCAACACCCCGTACGACAAGTTCGCGGCGGACATCCTCACCGCCAGCGGCTCCAACCGCGAGAACCCGGCCGCCTCGTACTACAAGATCCTGCGCGCGCCGGATGCCACGATGGAGAACACCACGCACCTCTTCATGGGCGTGCGGTTCAACTGCAACAAGTGCCACGACCATCCGTTCGAGCGCTGGACCCAGGACCAGTACTACCAGATGGCGGCTTACTTCGCGCAGGTCCAGATCGCCAAGGACCCCGCCAGCGGCGCCAACATGCTGGGCGGCACCGCGGTGGAAGGCGGCAAGCCGCTCTACGAAGTGATCTCCGACGGCAAGCAGGGCGAGGTCAAGCACGATCGAACCGGAGAGGTCACCCCGCCGAAGTTCCCGTTCACCGTGGACTACCACGCGCCGGAGCAGGCCACGCGCCGGCAGCAGCTCTCCGCCTGGCTGACCTCCAAGGACAACCCGCTCTTCGCGCGCAGCTACGTCAACCGGATCTGGGGCTACATGTTCGGCGTCGGCATCATCGAGCCGATCGACGATATCCGCGCCGGCAACCCCGCGACGAACCCGGAGCTGCTGGACTACCTGACCAAGGAGTTCGTGAACAGC
>JAJFMS010001080.1 GCA_020696885.1 Armatimonadota bacterium
CCGACCAGGAAGAACGGCACATCCGACCCGAGTGCGGCCGCCATCTCGGCGAGGTCGTCCCGTGACGGCTCCAGATCCCAGAGGTGCGCCAGGAGCACCAGCGCCGCCGCGGCGTCCACACTGCCGCCGCCCATTCCCGCGCCGCTGGGCGTGCGCTTCACCAGGTGCAGCGCGGCCCCCTGGGAAGCCGCGGCGGGAAACCGCTGCTGCAGCAGGCGCGCCGCTTTGATGACCAGGTTCCGCTCATCCGAGGGGACTTCCGGATCGGTGCAGGTCAGGGTCAGCTCGTCGGCAGGAGCAGCGGAGAGCGTGTCCCCGCCGCCCACGGACTGGAAGACGGTTTCCAACTCGTGGAAACCGTCCTCGCGCCGCCGGACGATGCGGAGATACAGGTTGATCTTGGGAGGGCAGGCGATTTCGAACATGCGTCAGATCGCGGTCCACCCCCCGTCGATCGCCAGGACCGAGCCGGTGGTGAATGAGGCCGCATCCGAGGCCAGGTAAATGATGGCGCCCACCAGCTCCTTCGGGTCGCCCCAGCGGCCCATCGGGATCCGGCTGGTGAAGTCGGTCCGGTTGGCACCCTGCACCAGCGCCTTGGTCATCGGGGTGTCGAACGGCCCGGGGCAGATGCAGTTGACCGTGATGCCGCTCTGCGCCAGCTCCACCGCGTAGGCACGGGTGAGGTTGATGAGCGCGCCCTTGGAAGCGCAGTAGACCCCGCGCTTCGGGTAGCCCACCATCCCCAGGATACTGGCGATGTTGATGATGCGCCCGTGCCCCCGCGGGAGCATGTAGCGCACGGCGGCGCGGGTGCAGAGCATCGGGCCGGTGAGATCTACCTGGAGCACCGTGTTCCAATCGTCCAGCGACTGGTCCTGCACGAAGCTGTGGCGGTTGATCCCCGCGTTGTTCACCAGGATGTCGAGCTGCCCAAGCTGCGAGACGACCTGGTCGACCGTCGAGTCGACCTGCACCTCGATGCTCGCGTCGGCTTCCAGGCCGATGACGCGCCGTCCGCTCTCGTCGCGGATGCGGGCGGCCGCCTCTGCTACTTCGTCCAGGTGCCGGGAGGTGATCGCGACATCCGCGCCGGCGGCGGCCAGCGCGCGGGCCATCTCGTAGCCGAGGCCCTTGCTGGCGCCGGTGACCAGCGCCACCTTGCCGGCAAGGGAGAAGAGATCAAGGCTCATGAACTGGGGTGCTCCGGGAAGGACGAGGAGGACGAGGAATGCTAGGGCGGGCGGTTGGTCCCCGAAGCCTGCTGTTCGAGGGGCGGCCCGGAACCTTCCTCCTCGAATCGACGCCGGATTTTACCTGTTGGAGTGATGGAGTAGTGGAGTGATGGGGTGATGGAAGCGGAGCGCAGTATGACCCGTACGGGTGCAACCGCGCCAGAGGCTCCTTCCCATCACTCCACTACTCCACTACTCCCGCCCTCACGAGCGGGACGCGACGGTCTGCTCCTCCTCCGCATCGATGTACTCACCGGGCGGGGTAGGGGTCATGTCCTTGTCCGGACTCATCTCACGGCTGGTATCGATTCCCGTCGGGCTGCCGCTGGTCTTCCGGCCGGACGACATGGATGCCGGCATCGGCGCGCCGTCCGGCAGGTTCTTCTCCTGCTCCGCGATCGTTTCGGGCAGCAGGTGCTCTTCCGTCCAGCGCGTCTGCACATAGCCTTCGCCGATGCGGAGCTCGTCCCACGGCACCAGGTAGTGCTTCGTGTTGAAGTTCATGAACTTCTCGTAGCTCAGGAACGCGAAGCACGGCTCCAGCGTGTTCGGGTCTACGTAGATCTCCTTAACGGCACCGACCTTGTGCCCGGTGGTGTTCATGATCTTGAAACCGCGGATGTCGGTGAAGTTGAAGTCTCGCTTCCCCTCCAGATCGCTCATCGGCATCCACGCCTGGAGGCGGTTTTCCGGCATCTGACCCATGGTGGCTCCCCCTTCGTGCTCTCAAGCTTCGGCGCATGGCCCGGTTTCGGACGGCGCTACTACGCGCCTTGTACCCGGTGCCGGTAAGCGGGCAAACTCGCTCCCGGTGGCAGCCGCGTAAGGCACCGCCGCACGGGGAAGGATGAACCGGGAGCCATCAACCGGGAGGGACAGCCCATGCGACAGACATTATTCCGAGACCGGACGGAGGCCGGCCGGCGGCTTGCGGTGGAGTTGGAACGGTTTCGAGCGCCGGATACGCTCGTGCTTGGGGTTCCTCGCGGTGGGGTGGTGGTCGCCGCCGAAGTCGCGCGGGCGCTGGAGGCGCCGCTCGACGTGGTGATTGCGCGCAAGCTGGGCGCGCCCCAACAGCCAGAGCTGGCGATCGGCGCCGTGATCAGCGGCGGAGGCCGGTTGCTGGATGACTACGCCATCCGCTACCTGCGGGTCTCGGCCGAGTACCTCGAAGCGGAGACTGCTCGCCAGCAAGAGGAGATCCGCCGCCGGATCAGTGACTACCGCGGAGCAGAGCCAGCGCCCGAGCTGCGCGGGCGGACCGTGATTGTGGTGGACGACGGCGTGGCCACCGGCTACACGATCCGCGCGGCGCTCATCGCGCTGCGGGAGCAAGAGCCAGCCCGGCTCATAGTGGCGGTTCCGGTCGCCCCGGCGGCCAGCCTCGAGGAGCTGGCGAA
>JAJFMS010001081.1 GCA_020696885.1 Armatimonadota bacterium
GGTGAGCACACTGATGAGGAGCACCAGCGTGTTGGCAAGGGCGTCGTTACCGGCCTGGACGGCGTCGTAGATGGCGATGGAGAGGGTCTGCGTCTGATTCGGGATGTTCCCCGCTACCATCAGGGTGGCTCCAAACTCTCCCATCGCCCGCGCGAACCCCAGCACCGTGCCGGCTAGAATCCCTCGCCAGGCGATCGGGATCGTGACCTGCCAGAGGATCGACCACTCCGAGCCGCCGCAGAGGCGAGCTGCGTCTTCCAAATCCCGATCGACCGCCTCAAACGCCGCCTGGCTGGAACGGACGACCAGCGGAAGCGCCGCCACTGCCGCCGCCAGTACCGCCGCTTGCCAGGTGAACACTACCGTGATCCCCCAGCGGTCCTCCAGGAGCTTACCGAGAGGGCTCTGCCTCCCGAGAAGCTGCAGCAGGTAATAGCCGAGCACGGTCGGCGGGAGCACCATCGGAAGCAGTACCAGCGTGCCGATCAGGTCCGAGAGGGGAGCTCTACGCCGCGCGAGCAACCAGGCCAGGGGCAGCCCCAGGCAGACGGCCAACAGGGTCGCCAGGATGGCGACCTTCAGCGTGAGATAGACGGGGAACCAGTCCATCCGACCTGGCTACTGCCTTTCCGGCGCCTGAAACCCGTACTTCTTCATGATTGGTCGACCGACCGGGCCGTTTACGAAAGCCAGGAACCGGCGCGCGGTACGCTCATGCCGCGACCCCCTCACCAGGGCCGCCGCCTGCTTGAGCGGCGAGTGCATTCGAGTGTCGATCAACTGGTAGCGAAGCTCCGGCAGGTTGGCCACCGAGAGCGCGATAATGCCCGCCTCTGCGTTCCCGGTCTGAACGAACTGCAGCGCCTGCCGGATGTTCTCCCCGAACACCAGCCGGGACTGGATCTTCTCCCAGACACCGGCACGCAGCAGCGCCTCCCGGGCGGCGTGGCCGTACGGGGCGTGGTCCGGATTGGCGATGGCGATCCGCTTCACCCGGCTGTCCGACAGGCCCTTGAGGTCAGTCACCTGAACCCCGGACGTCTTGTTGACGGCCAGGACGATCCTCCCGATGGCGTACTGCCGCTTACTCCCGGGCTGCAGCAGCCCCTTGCGGTCCAAGCCATCGATGAACGCTTCGTTGGCGGCGGCGAACACATCGAAGGGAGCGCCGTGCTCGATCTGCCTGGCCAGGTTGCCCGTAGAGCCGAAGCTGAAGACCACCTTCTCCCCGGTGCGCCGCTCGAACTGCTGGCCGATCTCGGTGAATGCGAACTGGAGGTCCGAGGCCGCAGCCACAGTGAACGGATGCGGCGCACCCTTCGCAGCGGCTCGCGGAGCTCGACCGGTGAACGAAGCCGCGAAGGCCAACAGTGCCAGCCCGGCTGCGGACAGCGCCGCTCGCCGGCGGAGCCGATGGTAGCCGCCGCGGGGGCGTTGGGTGGCGCTCATGCTGCGGTCACCTCCGCCACCACCTCGCCGGTGCGGGAGGTGTTATATCCGCCCACCACCTGGAGCTGGGAGCGCACCCAGCGGTGCTCCAGCGTGGCGAAGAGCTGCCGCACGGGAGGGTGGTCCAGGTACTCCTTCCGCACCGCGAGGTCATACCGCACCTCCCGCAGCGGCAGGAAGCCGAGCCCGAACGCCCTAGCCACGCCGGCCGTCGTCACGCCCGCATCCGCGCGGCCCTCTTGCAGCACCCGCGCCACCTCAAGATGGCCCGAGGCGAGCTGGTCGAAACCGGCGAGCGATGCGGGCGAAAGCTGCTCTTCGTCCAGGGTCTCGTCGAGCAGTTGCCGCGCGCCGGAGCCGGGCTCCCGGTTGATCAGGCGCACGCCCGGCAGGCGGAGGTCGCTCACCTTCCGGACCTGGTGGGTGGCCCCCGGCGCGATGGCGAGACCCTCCTCCCACACTCCCAGGTTCACCAGCACCACGTCTGTGCCGGCGAGCAAACGGCGCACGTAGGGGGTGTTGCACTCGCCGGTCCGCGGGTCGCGAAGGTGCAGGCCCGCCGCGTGGACCTCCCCGCGGGCGAGGCTTTCCAGCGCCCGCGTGCTGTTCGCAAACGTCCAGTGCACCCGCAGCCCGGGGTGCCACCGCTCCGCCGCGCGAGCCCAGAGGGAAAGCGCCGGGGTGCAGCCCGCCAGCGCCACGCTGCGCTCCAGCGCGTCCCGGTCGTCCAAAAGCCGGACGGAGACCGTCTCGACCGCGCCTGCATCCACCGTGCCATCCGCGGGCACCATCTCCGTCCGGAACGCCTGCTCGCCGCCCAGCGGGTAGGCGATCCACCGGCTGCCCACGCGGGCCAGGGAGACCTGATCCGCCCCCTCGGCGCGCCAGCTTGCCGCCGGGCTGCGCGTCGCCTCCACGTGATCCGCGTCGGCTTCCAGCCAGAAGACCTCCTCCACGCGGCAGCCCAGCGCCCGCGCCAGCCGGAGCGCCAGGGCGACGGACGGCGAGTTGACACCCGCCTCGATGCCGCTAATCGTCTGCCGGCTCACCCCAGCCGCATCGGCGAGGTCCTGCTGGCTCATGCTCAGCCGGGTGCGAAGACTGCGAAGCTGGTTGCGTGCGTTAAGGTCCGGCATGATCACCCGACGAGAGAGCAGAGGGATGCGCAAGTATATCAGACAGAC
>JAJFMS010001082.1 GCA_020696885.1 Armatimonadota bacterium
GCGCAGCCAGGCTAGCTCGCGCCGCCAGCACCTGCTCGTAGCGCTTCTGCTCCGTGACGTCCAGACACACCCCCACGGCGCGCCAGCTGCCGGGGCCGATCGTCTCGATCCGGACATCCTCGCGCATCCAGCGGAGCTCCCCATCCTGCCGCCGGCACCGGTATTCCTGCGAATAGCTCCTTCCGGCCCGCACTTCCGCACTGGCGAACGTGTCCGTACGCACCCGATCTTCCAGCGGCCGGGCTTCGTACCAGGCCTGGGCGTAGGAACACCCCGCAACCTGGTTCACGGGAAAGAACCGCTGCGCGGCCTGCTCGTCGCACACCTGCACGCGCCACCGGACGAACGGCGCCCCGGTTTCGAGGACTTCGGCCCGCCAGAGAAGGCAGCGAGCTTCCGCGATCACGGAGAACAGGTCCTCTTCCGCGCGCGCTTTCTCGTACACCAGCCGCTGCTCAACTGCCCGCACCCGCAGAAAGGCGGAGATCGTGGCGCGAAGCACGTTAGGCGGGATCGGATAGGTAAGGTAGGCATCCGCGCCGCCCTGGAGGCTCTCCACGTGGTGGTCGTCCTCGACGAAGACCCCGGAGACGTGGATCACCGGCAGCCACCGCGGCGCTGTCTGCTCGCGGATCCGGCGGCAGACCTCGAAGCCGTCCATGTCCGGAAGCTGGATGTCCAGCAGCACCAGGTCGCAGGAGGGGACACACGCGAGGGCTTCGGCGCCGTTGACGGCTTCCCGCACCTGGTATCCGGACTGGCGCAGCGCGTGGCTGATGACGTATCGCGTAGCCGGATCGTCGTTTACATTCAGGATCACCACGCTGTGCTCACTCATAAAACCGCTACCGTTCTTGTCCGTCCG
The DNA here is from genome assembly GCA_020696885.1 of Armatimonadota bacterium. Next base: position 866 of record JAJFMS010001082.1, read on the forward strand.
CAGAGGAGGGAACCCGCGGAGGCGCGGCAGCGGCCGCACAGCAAGGGGCTGATTTGATTATTGGTCGCTTGCTCTACTCAACCACACTTTCATCCTTTTATCCTTACGGCGCAGCACCAGCTAGAGAAGCCTCCAGTACGGCTGGTTGCCCGGTCCCTCTCCCGGGGTAACACCTGCCGGGAGCTCGCGCTTGGCGGGATCCGGAGGGCCATGACGTGCAAGATCGGCTGGAGCGGCTGCGAGCCGCCACGGGGATCGAAGATTTCGAGAATGTGTCGGCGGAGCAGTTCCAGGTGCTGCTGCAGCAGGTGGCGCGGCGCAAGCTAAATACCGATCAGCTGGAGCTGCTGGTGGAGGTGATGCCCCAGTTCGTAGAGCTGCAGCGAGAGACGATCGGCGGCCTGCAGGAGATCGTAGGCACGGCGGGCCATTCACAATCCGAAGCGCTGCAGACCGCAGCGGCGTCCCTCTCGCTCGCGGGAAGAACCCTGGAGATCCTGGCGCAGCGCATGGAGTCGGACACCGCCCGGGTGGAGCTGGCGCGGCTGACGCTGGAGCTGGCGCGAACCTCGGCGCAGGTAACCGCGCTGATGAACCGGGACAACAACCGCGTCTGGCACGTGCTGGCGGGCGCGGCCGGAGCGGCGGTGGTCATCATCGCGGCCCTAGCGGTCAATCGTTCCGCGCAGCAGTGATAGGGTGGGTGTTGGGGGTGGGTGTTGGGGGTGCGTGTTCACGATTTTATCCATCGTTGGATGGATGCCGTCAACCAAAGAACGAGCCGACCGAGCGAGCCACAGCCTCATAATTGCCACGATTGCTAACCAGCCGAGGTAGGCTCATGCACGGGTTCATTTTAATCACCGAGATTGTAAGTCAGCGCGGGGGACGCGCGCCGGAGCGAGTGCGCCTGGAGCGGGCGATCGCTGCGGCCGCTTGTGCGTGCCCGGATCCGTTCTTCTTGCTGACCCGAGAGCGCGACCTTGACAGCGGCAGCATCGCCGTTGCGTACTACACGAACATCCCGTCCATCCGGGACCGGGTGCACGCCACATTTCCCATCGCCTGAACAGCGGGACGGGAAAACTCCCACGATACGCCGACAACTGGCCGAGCGCGGGCTGAGGTGCGCCGTGGAAGAGATCGGCCTGGTACAGCGCGTGGCGGCGCTCACGCAGTGCCCCGGCCGCTGATCCCCTCGGCCCAGTCCTGCCTGGCCGAGGCCAGCACCAACCCTAGCCGGGGCGGCGAGGGACCGCCCGCCTACCAGCTAACCAGCGTTAGCACGTAGGGCGGAATCTCGGCGTCCACCCCGTCCACTCCACTACTCCTGGGGCTTGACTAGCCAACGCTCGGATCGGTGAGCGGCCGCCATCAATGCACCAGGAGCACCGAGCACGGCGCGTCCTTCACCAGCCGGTCCGCCACGCTCCCCACCAGCAGCCCCTCGATGAGGGACACGCCCCGCGCGCCCACCACGATCAGGTCCGCTTCCCCTTCGCGGGCCACGGCCAGGATCTGCGCCGCCGGGTCTCCTTCTCGCAGCTCCACGCGTGCCGGTCGTCCCGAAGCGGCCAGCTCTGCTCGCGCGGTTTCGGCCAACGCTTCCCCGTCCACCCGGTGCTGCTTGTTGACTTCCTGCACGGCCAGGTGGAACTCCCCCTCGTCCGCGGGAAAGAAGCCGGGGAACGGCGCGTAGGGCCGGATCACGTTCACAGCCACGTAGGTCGCTTCGGCTGATAGCGGAAGCCGGGCGGCCAGGCGGACC
>JAJFMS010001083.1 GCA_020696885.1 Armatimonadota bacterium
CTCCGGGTCGCCGACCTTCGACAGGCGCAGCGCGTTCAGACGGTTGATGGCCTGGAGGGAGCTCTCCTGCGCGGGCTGATCCACCCCAGGCGGGTTGGAGAGGTAGAGCACCGGATCGCCGCTGGTGCGGAACTGGACCCCCTGGTACATCGAGGGGAGGAAGCCGCTGCCCCAGTTGGAGTTGCCGCCGCTGGGACCCTTGGTGCCGGTGCTGAACACCACGAAGCCGGGCAGGTTCTGCGACTCGCTGCCGAGGCCGTACGTGGTCCAGGCCCCCAGGCTCGGCCGGCCGAACTGCTGGGCGCCGGTGCTCATCATGATCTGGCCCGGCGCGTGGTTGAACTGGTCGGTGACCATAGAGCGCACGATCGCGATGTCGTCAGCCACACCCGCGAGGTGGGGGAGGAGCTCGGACAGCTCGGCCCCGGACTGGCCATGCCGGGCGAACTTGAACTTCGGGCCCAGAAGCTTGGAGTTCGGGTTGATGAAGGCGGCGCGGTAGTCCTTCAGCAGCTCGGCCGGCGGCAGCGTGCCGTCATGCTTCTGCAGCTCCGGCTTATTGTCGAACAACTCGATCTGGCTGGGAGCGCCCGCCATGAACAGGTAGATCACCCGCTTCGCCTTGCCGGTGAAGTGGCCCTTCTTCGGCGCCAGCGGGTTCAGGCCCAGCGGCGAGGCGGCAGGGGCGGCCGCCGCTTCCTGCTGGATGAGCGCGTTGAGCGCCATCGCGCCCAGTCCCACGCCGCACTGCTCCAGGAACCAGCGACGCGCGACGCGCTTCCCGTCCAGCCCGCGATACAGATGATCCTGACAGCTCATACTTCGCCTACTCTTTGGTGATCGTTTCGTCGAGGTTCAGGATGACGCGGGCGACGACCGTCCACGCCTTCAGGTCGCCGGGAACCGTTGACCCGGTGGTGGCCACTCGCGGCGCGGACTGCTTCCGGAGCAGCTCCAGCAGCACGGAGAGCTCCTGCGCGTCCGGCTTCCTCGAGACACAGCGACGGAACGCATACGTCAGCCGCTCTGCATCCGTCTTTCCGCCCTCGCGGAGGGTCTTCGCGGCCAGCGCTTCCGCGCACTCCATGAAGATCGGCTCGTTGAGCGTGGTCAGCGCCTGCAGCGGGGTGTTGGAGCGCACCCGTCGCACGCACGACGCGTCCCCGTTCGGCGTGTCGAAGTTCTGCAGCGCCGGGTAGGGCACCGAGCGGAACCGGAACGTATATAGCCCGCGCCGGTAGCGGTCCGGCCCGGTGGCCACCGGCCAGACCTTCGGCCCGTAGCTGGCCGGCGGGAGGAACAGGAACTCGGGCGCCGGGGGATACACGCTCGGACCGCCGATCTTCGGGTTCAGCAGCCCGCTCGCCGCCAGGGCGATATCGCGCACGATCTCCCCTTCCACCCGGAACCGCGGCCCGCGCGCGAGAAGCCGGTTCTCCGGATCCCGCGCGTAGCTCGCCGGCGCTGCCGCCGACGACTGCCGGTACGTCGCCGAGGTCACGATCAGCCGGTGCAGCTTCTTGAGCGACCAGTTGCAGTCATAAGGGGAAATGGGGAAATGCTCCTTCGGAGAGGAAACGGGGAAATGACCGCCAGCCGGAATGGACGATCCATTTCCTCGTTTCCCCATTTCCCCGTTTCCCGGTTTCCCGGTTTCCCCATTCCCCTCGCCCTCGGCGCCCGCGAAGCTAACCGCCAGCCAGTCCAGCAACTCCGGGTGCGACGGCGCTTCAGCCTGGGAGCCGAGGTCCTCGCTGGTGCGGACGATGCCGGTGCCGAAGTAGCTCTGCCACACCCGGTTCACGATGGAGCGGGAAGTGGTGGGGGACTGCGGATCCACCAGCCAGCGCGCGAAGGTGAGCCGGTTGAGCGGCGCGCCCTTCGGGAGCGGATGCAAAAACGCCGGCACGCCGGGCTGCACCTGCTTGCCGGGCTTGAACTGGTTGCCGCGCTCCAGCATGTGTGTGGGCCGGCTGCGCTCCCGCTCGGCCAGCACGAGCTGGGTGGACGGTTCCGGGTGCCCCTCCCAGAGGCGCTCGATCTCGGCGTTCTCTGCGCTCCACTCCAGTACGGTCGTGCGCCAGAAGCTGAAGGCTTCTGCAAGTTGGGCCGATGAGCGCCGCTCCGTGGGGAGGGCGAGCGCCTCCCGCACCGCCGGGGGCAGCGGGTCGGCGGTGATCGGCTGCGGACCGTCGGTCACGGAGAGGCGATAGCGGCCGAGGTTGTTGTTCTGGTTATCGTTATTGTTCCAGCCGCCGTGGCGCTGGTCGAGCCGGAACGTCAGGACCGTGCCCTTCGGAAATGACACCGGCTTCTCGAAGACGAACACCGCCTTGCGCGGCACGTTGCTGCGGCCGGGGCCGATGTCAATGCTCCAGGCCGTCTCGTCCTTGCCGTCGATGGCGTAGCCGATCGGGCCTGTCACCCGCTTCTTGCTCGTCTTGTCATCGAAGGCCGGCGCCAGCGGCTTCTCGGTGGGGTTGACGTCCGCCGTAGCGGAGATGATCTTTACCGGCTTGCGGGAGGCGGTTCCGTCCGCCGGCGCCGCGAATGCCTGGAACTCGGTCAACCCGAAGAGGCCGAAGTGCGAGCGGCCCGGGCCGCCTCGCGGCAGGTTCGGATCGTTTAGCAGCCGCGAGGATCGAGCCGTCTTCCAGCGGGATCAGCTTCTGCCCGCCGCTGCCGTCCAGCTCCGGCCGCACGACCCGCCACTTCCCGCCGGTCTCCTGGACCTGCTTCTCCCACGCTGTCATCCGCTCCGGCCAGTTCGGGTGGTCGTGCTGCAGCTTCGCCTCGATCTCGCGAGTGCGCCGGTAGATCTCGGCGCGCCGGGCGTCGCCCTCGGGGGTGTAGACCGCCACGTTCGCCTCGTGCGCGTTATTGAGGAAGGCGAACATCCGGTAATACTCTTCGTGCGTGATCGGGTCGAACTTGTGGGTGTGGCACTGCGCG
>JAJFMS010000071.1 GCA_020696885.1 Armatimonadota bacterium
GCCCTCGGTGCTCGGTCGCTCGGGGTCGCTCGGCCCGTTCGGTTGACGGTGCGGGGCAATCGTGCTACGATTCCGCAGTTTGCCCGGCCTAGCACGCGATCCAGGCCGGGTCGTTCCGGGTTTCCCCGCAGACCCGTTACCGGGTCCCCACACTTCCGGCTCCGTCACGGCCGGCTTCCCGCCAGGATAGGGCAGGCATGACCCCCGAAGAGCTGGAAAGCGTCCTCGAAGCGGTTACCGAGAAGTACCAGCGATACCTCAGCCCCGGCCTGCCGAACCTGCTCAAGTTCATGGGCTTCGGCACCGTCAGCCACTCCACCGACGGGATGTACCTCACGGATATCGAGGGCAACCAGTGGCTGGACTTCCTGGGCGGACTGGGCGTCTTTAGCCTGGGGCACCGGCACCCGAAGGTGGTAGCCGCCGTGCGGGAGCAGCTCGACCGGCAGCCGCTCACCATCCCGATCTTCTTCAACCAACTCCAGGCAGAGCTGGCGGAGCTGCTGGCGGAGGTCCTCCCCGGGCGCCTGCAGTACTCGTTCTTCTGCTCCAGCGGCACGGAAGCGGTGGAAGGCGCCCTCAAACTCGCCCGCGTGTGCACCGGGCGGACCGAGGTGATCTCCGCCGATCACTCCTTCCACGGCAAAACGCTCGGCAGCCTTAGCGCCTCCGGCCGGGATCTGTACAAGACTCCGTTCGAGCCGCTCCTGCCGGACTTCCACCAGGTGCCGTTCGGCGACCTGAAAGCGATGGACCGGGCAGTCTCCGAGCGAACCGCGGCCGTGATCCTGGAGCCGATCCAGGGAGAGGGCGGCGTGGTGGTTCCGCCGGCGGATTATCTGCTGGGCGTGCGGAAGATCTGCACGGAGCGGGGGGCACTGTTCATCTCTGATGAGGTCCAGACCGGCCTGGGACGCACCGGCAAGCTGTTTGCGGTGGAGCACTACGGGGTGGAGCCGGACATGGTCTGCCTGGCAAAGGCGCTGGGCGGGGGCGTGATGCCCCTGGGCGCGTTCTGCGGCACGCCGGAAGTGTGGGAGCCGTTCCGGCAGAAGCCGTGGCTGCACACCAGCACCTTCGGCAGTCCCGGTGGCAACCCGCTGGCGTGCGCGGCGGGCATCGCGGCGATCCGCGCGATCATCGACGAGAAGCTGCCGGAGCGCGCCGCCGAGCTGGGCGAGTACTTCCTGGAACAGCTCCGGGAGGTGCAGGCGCAGTTCCCGCAGGCGATTCGCGAGGTGCGCGGCAAGGGGCTTTTGCTGGGACTCGAGTTCTTCGATGAAGACATTGCGGGCCTCACGATCGCGGGAGTGGCCCGGCGGCGGCTGGTGGTGGCTTACTACTTGAGTAACCCAAAAGTGTTCCGGTTCGAGCCGCCGCTAATCGTGACCCGTGAACAAATAGACCATGCGATCGCGATCTTCCGAGAATCGTTGGAGGAGACGCTGGAGCTGGTTGAAGGCGTCATGCCGGAATAGGGGAGCGTGCCCTGGCGATCGCTGCAGTTCGATTGCCTCCGTGGGCCGCTCACCCGTGCGGAGCAGTCGATGATTGAACGAGAGCGCCTGAATGCCCTGTTGGGCCGCTTCGCCGGGAAGCGGATACTGGTCATCGGCGATTGCATGCTGGACGAGTACATCATCGGGCGGGTCAACCGGATCTCGCCCGAGGCCCCGGTGATGGTGGTCGAGCAGGTCAAGACCAACTATGCGGCCGGAGGCGCCAGCAACGTCGCGGTGAACATCGTAGCGCTCGGCGGGGACGCCTCCATCATCTCCATCGTGGGTGATGACCTGATGGGCGACCGTCTCCGCGAAGAGCTGGCTCGCCGGGGAGTGACCCATAGCGGCGTGGTCACCGCTACTGGCCGGCCCACTACGGTGAAGACCCGGATCGTGGCGCACAACCAGCAGGTGGTGCGCGTGGATCGCGAGGAGCGCTCCCCGATCCCCGCCGAGGTGGGCGCCCAGATTCTGGGCCGGGTGCGCGCCGAAATCGGACAAGCCGACGCCGTGCTGATCTCCGACTACAGCAAGGGCGTGCTGACGGAAGAGTTGGTGGCGGGCGTGCTGGACCTGGCCCGCTCTCGAAACATCCCGGTCTGCGCCAACCCAAAGCCCTCCAATATCCGGCAGTATCGCGGACTCAGCCTCATCTCCCTCAACCAATCCGAGGCGGAAGCGGTCACCGGGGTCAGCCTCTCGGATCTCGGCTCGATGGATGACGCCGGTGCGCGATTGATGCACCTGTGCGCCGTCGAAGCCGCGTTCATCACCCTGGGGGGCCGGGGCCTGGCCCTCTTCGAAGCGGGGAAATCCTGGCGACACCTGCCGGTAGTGCCGCTCGAAGTCTACGATCCCTGCGGGTGTGGTGACAGCGCGATCGCAGCGGCCACGCTGGCCCGCACCGCCGGCGCGGACTGGGTGGAAGCCGCGACACTGGCCAACCTGGCTGGGAACGCCAAGGTGCGAAAGTCCGGCGTGGTGCCGGTGACCCGGCCCGAGATCGAAAACGTGTGGACGATGAGCCACTCCCGGAGCAACGGTGGCACCCCCGCCGTGCGCCCCCCCGTGGTAGAGCTCCCGGACCCCTCCGCCCCCGGCGCCTTCCGCGCCGCACACTAAACCCAGGGGAAGTGCGATTTACGAAGTGCGAGTGCAGGTCGTTCACGCGCGAGGGAGGCGTTCCGAGCCCGGTAGGAGATATCTCGCAGTGGACGTACGCCGCGCGGAGGCAACTGCCGGCTCGGCATGACTACTATTTAGGCTGGACCGCATCTTCGGCGCCTGACTCCTTCCTGAACACCCGAACACCTGAACGCCCCTTCCCAGTTCGAACATCGCCCCCCAGCCCACCATCGCACACCCAACACCGAACACCGAACACCGAACCTATGGATCAACTCGAGTTTTACATCAAGGACGTCGGACGGCTGCTGTCAGAGCTGCCGGTAGCCCAGTTGAAGGGGATGGTGGACCGCCTCCTCGCCGCTTATGACGAGGGCCGTCAGGTCTTCCTTCTGGGCAACGGCGGCAGCGCGTCGACCTGCTCCCACATGGTCAACGACTTCCAGAAGTGCATCTACCTTGCGGGTGGAAGGACGTTCCGCTGTCTGTCGCTCACGGATAACGTGGCCCTGATGACCGCCTGGGCCAACGATACGTCGTACGAGCGGATCTTCGCGGAGCAGCTTCGCCCGTGGGTGCAGCCCGGTGACCTGGTGATCTGCGTCAGCGGCAGCGGCAACTCGCCCAACGTCCTGATGGCGGCGGAGCTGGCCCGGGAGATGGGTGCTTACACCATCGGCCTGGCGGGCTACTCCGGCGGCAAGCTGGCGCCGCTGGTGGATGAAACGCTGGTGATCCCGTGCGATAACATGCAGCGCATCGAGGATCTCCACATGGTGGTCCTCCACATGCTCTTCTGGAGGATGCTCCAGGAAGTGGAAAGCAGGAAGCAGGGATGATCCGCGCGTCTGCGCCGGGCCGCTGTGGCCTCGTTGGGAACCCTACAGACGGGTACGGCGGGACGGTCATCTCTTCCTCGTTGAGTGAGCGCGCGGTAGTAGAGATCACGCCGGCTCGAGACCTCCTGCTGGAGGTCTGCGGCCACCAGGAGCGGATCGAGTCGACAGCGGACCTCCGGTTGACGGACGGTTTTACGGACGTGGCGAAGGCGGTCTTCACCTTCCTTCCCAGCGCCGTCACGGAGTGGAAGTTCCACCTCCGCGCCTGGACCACGGTGCCGATCTGCGCCGGCCTCTCCGGCTCCACCACGATGTTGGTGGCGATCCTGGGCGCCACGCTGCGGATGCTGGACCTCCGGTGGACCCCCTACGAGATCGCGGAGGCGGCGCGGCACATCGAGTTCAACCTGATGAACTGCGTGTGTGGTTTCCAGGACCAATACATGGCGGTCTTCGGAGGTTTCCGCTACCTGGACTTCCGGGACAAGGAGCCGCCGGTGGAGCGGGAGCCGGTCTACGCCACCGTGGAGAATCTGGAACCGTTAGTGGGCGATTTGCCGTTAGTATTGGCGAGCACCGGCGTGCGCCGGCATTCCGGCCAGGTGCACCAGGGGTTCCGGGAGCGGTGGCTGGCCGGGGAGCCCAAAGTGGTGGACGGCTATCACCGGGCGGCGAGATTGGCCCGCGAGGGCAAGCGCGCTATCCTGGCGGAAGACTGGGCGACCGTTGGGGCGCTGATGAACGAGAACCACTCGATCCAGCGCGACCTGGGCGGCAGCGGCGAGGTGAACGAACGGCTGATCGCGGCGGCGCTGGAGGCAGGCGCCTGGGGCGCGAAGCTGGCCGGCGCGGGGAAGGGCGGCACCATCATCGCCGTTCACGAAGATCCGGCGTACCTCGAGCACAAGCTGCAGGAAGCGGACGCCGCACGCGTATTGAGAGTACGTCCCTCCGAGGGATTGATCGTCGAGGGGCAGATCTGAGTTGTCCGAACCCATGACCGCGCTCGAGACGAACGAACCGCAGCTAAGCGTCATCATCCCGTGCTACAACGAGGAGACCCGGCTCCCGCGCTCCTTGCCGCGGATCCAGGAGTACCTCCGCGCCAGCGGCCTTAGCTACGAGATTCTGGTGGTCGACGATGGCAGCTCCGACGGCACGGTGCGCTATGTCGAGGCCGAATCCGCCCGGGATCCGTACCTTCAGCTCCTCCGCTACGGGCAGAACCACGGGAAAGGCTACGCCGTGCGGTACGGGATGCTGCGCGCGCGGGGAGCGGCCGTGCTCTTCTCCGACGCGGACCTCTCCACGCCGATCGAGGAGCTGGACAAGTTCCTTCCGAAGCTGCAGCAGGGGTTCGACGTGGTGATCGGCTCCCGCGCCCTGGCCGGGTCGCAGTTGGAAGTGCGCCAGCCATGGTGGCGGGAGCGCCTCGGCCGGCTGATGAACGTGCTCATCCGATCGCTCAGCGGGCTGAAGTTCGTAGATACCCAGTGCGGCTTCAAGCTGTTCTCCCGCCAAGCCGCTTGCGACGTCTTCTCCAACGTCACTGTCGAAACCTGGATGTTCGACGTGGAAGCGCTGGTCATCGCGATGAAGCTGGGCTATACCATCGTGGACGTGCCGGTGCGCTGGCTCAACTCGGACGAGTCGCGGGTCCACTGGAGCCACACCGCCCGCGTGCTCCGCGAGCTGTTCCATATCCGGTGGTACTGGCTAGGGCGCCGGCCTAACCGCGAGAGCGCGACCGTTGCTCAGTAGCCGCTTGGCACCGCGATGAACCCCGAAGAATACGCGCGGATGCACGCGCTCGAGGACTGGTACTGGTGGTTCGTCGCTCGGCGCGACGCCGCGGCCCGCATGCTCCTCGACCACGCCCCGCCGGAACGGCCGCTCCGCATCCTGGACGCCGGCTGTGGCACCGGCGGGATGATGGACCTCTACCGCACCTGGCCCGATCCCGAGGTGACCGGCGACGACTTCTCCCCGGATGCGCTACGGTTCAGCCACGGACGCGGCCATCACCGCCTGGTGGGCGGAGATCTGACGCTCCTGCCGTTCCGGACCGGCTCGTTCGACGTCGTCTCGGCCCTGGACGTGATCGAGCACGTGGAACAGGACGCGCGAGCCGTCTCCGAGATCGCGCGGGTGCTCCGCCCCGGCGGGATCCTCGTCGCCACCGTGCCCGCCTACCAGTTCCTCTGGGGCCCGCACGACGAAGCGCTGCACCATATGCGGCGCTACACCGCGGGCCAGTTCAACCGAGTGATCCACGACTCTGGCCTGCGTGTGGAGAAGAGCACCTACCTCCTGACCGCGCTATTCCCCCTCGCGGCGGCGGCCCGGCTGCTGGGCCGCAAGCGCAAGCCGGAAGACGCCGCCGCGGCACTTCCGAAGGTGCCGCCGGCCGTGAACCGGGCGCTCATCGGCTTCCAGGCCGCAGAGCTCCAGTTGGCCCGCCTGGCCCCGCTGCCGTTCGGCCTGACGGTGATGGCGGTGGCCCGGAAGCCGGTCCCCGCGCGGCTGCCGCTAAGCTCCGTCGAAGAAGGTGTGCCGGCGCTAGCGCGGCGATGATCGAAGCGCGGGACACGGAACCCCGGCGCGAGGTACCTGCAGCTTAGCTTGTCATGCTGGCGCGCAGCGAAGGATCTTGCCCTGCCCGTACGCCCGTTCCGGAAGCCACCACGCACCGTTCCGGGATCCTTCGCTGCGCTCCAGGATGACCGGGTGCGAAAGCGGAGGCGTACGGATCATCCACACCACCACAAGTACATAGAAACGGGGCCCGGGTCAATCCGGGCCCCGTCCTTGAACTTCTAGCGAAGGCTAGTCGATGGTCTTGTGGAGCGCGTCTTTCACTTTGCCGACGCCCTGGCGGAACTCGCCCGCCATCTCCTTCTCGCGGCCTTCTGCGACGTCTTCCGGCTGGTCGGTGAGATCGCCCCAGGCCTGCTGGACCTTGCCTTCCGCTTCCTTCAGTTTGCCCTTGACTTCGTCTTTATGCATTTGTTCTCCCCGCGTGCTGCTTTGCACGCTTTCTTGGCTGGTAGTACCCAGGTAAGGGGGTGGGCAAACGAATACAGGTCAGGAGGCGCCGTTGAACCGGCGCATCGCTGCGTCGAGCCCTTCGGTCACCACCACTTCGGCGGCCTCGGCGGCGCGGTTGATCGCATCCTGGAGCGCTTCGGTCTCCTCGGGAGCGAACGGGGAGAGCACGTGGTCCACTACGGTCACGCCCCGCGGCGGCCGGCCGATGCCCACGCGGATGCGCGGAAACTCCTCGGTGCCCAGATGGTGCACGAGACTTTTCAGCCCGTTGTGGCCGCCCGGTGAGCCGTTCGCGCGGATGCGGATGCGACCGAGCGGGAGATCCAGGTCATCCGTGATGACGAGGACGGCGCTGCGCGGCAGGTGGAGCTGTCGCAGCAGCGGCACCACGCTCTCGCCGGAGAGGTTCATGAAGGTTTGCGGCTCCGCCAGCGCCACCGGGATGGAACCGATCGAGCCGTAGCCCACCAGTGCCCGGCACCGGGAGCGGGTCACTTCGATCTCGTGCCGCTGCGCCAGACGGTCGATGGCCAGGAAGCCGGCGTTGTGCCGCGTGTGGTGGTACTCGGCACCGGGGTTGCCGAGGCCCACCACCAGCATGCGGGTCTCAGGGGTGGGGCGGAGGCGAAGGAACGGGAGGCGCATGAATGGGGATCCGGGCTCGGCGTCCGGCGGCTGGCTCCAGTTGGCGAAGAGCCAGCCGCCGGCGCAGAGCGCGATCACATATAGGGCAAGAACAGTTCGCTGACGCTGGCGCCGCGGTGGATTCGGTCGATCGCGTCCGCGAGTAACGGGGCGACGCTCAGGCATTCGAATTTCGGGGTGAGCCGCCCTTCGGGGTGGGCGATAGAGTCCGTGATGACCACCTGCTCGATCGCTTCGCACCGCTCGAGGCGGTCCACGGCCGGGCCGGAGAGCACCGGGTGGGTGCAGGCCACGAGGATGCGTCCCGCTCCCTGGGCACGCAGGGCGTCCACGCCGCCCACGATGGAGCCGCCGGTATCGATCATGTCGTCGATGATGATGCAGGTCTTGCCCTGCACGTCGCCGACGACGCTAATCACCTCGCTGCGGTTCGGCTCGGGGCGCCGCTTGAAGATGATGGCCAGGCCGGCGTCGAGGAGTTGGGCCAGGGAGTGCGCGCGGCCCACCCCGCCTTCGTCCGGGGAGACCACCACCACGCCGCTATCGCGGATCCCGCGGCCTTTGAAGTACTCCGCGATGAGCGGTCCGCCGTACAGGTGGTCCACCGGGATGTTGAAGAACCCCTGGATCTGCTCCGCGTGCAGGTCGATGGCGACCACCCGCTCCGCGCCAGCAAGGGTGATGAGGTCCGCCACCAGCCGGGCCGTGATCGGCTCGCGGGGCTTCACCTTCTTGTCCTGGCGTGCGTAGCCGTAGTAGGGCATCACCACCGTGGTGCGCTCCACGGAGGCCCGCCGTAGGGCATCCAGGATGATCAGTAGCTCCATCACGTGCTCGTTCACCGGCTTGGTAGTCGGCTGGATCACGAACACGTCCATCCCGCGCATGCTCTCCTCAATCTTCACCCGCACTTCCCCGTCGCTGAAGCGCGTGAGGAGCATGGGCGAAGGGGCCAGGCCCAGGTGAGTGCCGATCGCCTGGGCCAGCTTGGGGTGAGCGCTGCCTGCGAGGATCCGAAGGTTATCGTTGCGCAAAGGTCTTACTCCCGCTCCCTGCGTTTCTTGGCCCATTCGGGCTTGTTTATCTGACGGGCCCTCCCCAGTGCGAGGGCGTCGTCGGGGACTGCTTCCGTAACCACCGACCCGGCGGCCACGAACCCTCCCTCGCCGATCTCCACCGGGGCTACCAGTGTGGCGTTGGAGCCGATAAAAGCGTTGCGGCCGATGCGCGTCACGTGCTTGTGCTTCCCGTCGTAATTGCACGTGATGGTGCCGGCGCCGATGTTCGTCTTCTCGCCGACGAACACGTCTCCCATATAGGCGAAATGGCCCAGAGAGACCCGGTCCTCCACCTCTGCCTTTTTCAGTTCGACGAAGTTGCCGATTTTCACCTTGCGGCCCACCCGGGAACCGGGCCGGAGCTGCGCGAACGGCCCGATGCGGGTGTCGTCGCCCACCGTGCTATCCGCCAGCACGGCGTTTTGCACGGAGACCCGGTCCCCGAGGGTACAATTGGCGATGCGGGCGCACGGACCGATCTCACACCCCTCTCCGATCACGGTGCCGGCTTCCAGGAACGTGGTAGGGCGGATCACGGTGTCCTGGCCGATGGTCACGCCGGCGTCGATATAGGCGCTGGACGGGTCTTCTACGGTCACCCCCGCCAGCATGTGCTGCTCCAGGATGCGGGCGCGGGCTTCGGCAATGGCCGCCGCGAGGTGGATGCGGGTCCGCACCACGAGCGCCTCGTTCAGGTCTTCCGGCGTGAAGAATCCGATGGTGGCGCCGAAGTTCTGGAGCGTGGCGAGGAGGGTGCCGTCGCTACTGCCGGAAGTCCGGCGCTCGCGCAGGGCACGCAGCGCGGCGGCGTCCACCACGCAGACGGCGGGCTCTTCGCCCGGCTCCGGGAGCAGGGCGGTCACTCGGCCGGTCTTTACGTGCTGCTCCACCAACAGGC